>NZ_NKHR01000001.1:0-219369 GCF_014467285.1 Xenorhabdus sp. PB62.4
AGTTGTTGCAATGTAATTCGTTCAGGCTCAGAAAGTGTTATCTTCGATTTCATAAGAACAGGTGGAAAATCGGGTTATCGGGTTATTGATTATAACAGTAATGCAGATAATTTATCTTATTAACTTACTTTTATTTCTACTAAGTATATGGATAACCAAAGGATTATCCATATCTCTTTTATTAAGCATGTAGAATTACTTGTTGCTGTACCTGTATAGGCTGTAATGTCTGATATTTCTGTCGTATATTATTATATAAATCTGGCATTTCCCCAGCAGATAAAGTAACAATTAAAACATAAGGTAAGTCGTCAAGTTCAGAAACATCAACTGGCATCCCACAGTCGCGACCATAATAAATAATATCAAAGCATGGAGTAGTAAGTTCATCTTGTTTGAATGTGTGCTCACTTCTCAATGTTGTTTCCCACTTATGACCATCACCTCTTTGTTCATTTTCGTCTGCATAAATATTTTTTAAGTTAAAAAGCGGGAATGTTAAGCCTTTTGTTGTATCAGATATACCCCTCCTCATAGTAACCTCTAAACCACTTCGAGTGTAATTTAATGGGTGTTCTGCGTCTACTGGGCTAGAAAAGCAAAATGTTGCTCGAAGATATACACTGCCTGTAGTTGGTTCATCAGGATAAGGAATGAATGCTCGCATATGTTGAGAAGGTTTGAGCACACCTTGATAAATGACTTTCACTTCATTGTCGTCACAATAAATAACATCTGAAATATTGTGCGGAAATCTACCCCAGCCAACTTCTGAACGTTCATGATTGCTGTTTTCAGCATGATGAATTAAAAGAGCCTTAGCAGTGAGAGGTGTAATATTATATTGTAAAGATGAACTTAAGGCGATTGCTTGTCTCAATGCTAGTGGAGCGGCAAAGCTAGTGCCTGCGGTACTTGCCAATCCATTATTCATGGGGCTGAATATCTTGAAAGGCTCTTCTGAATTTCCGCCAAAAGCAACACCATCTGGTTTCACGAATCCTGGACTTCTACCGGGGCCAACACAGCTATAATGGCACCTTTCCCAGTTTTCTGAAAGAGATGTTGCTGCACCTACAGATAAACCATTGACTAAATCGGCAGGTGGTTGAATCCTATTAAGACTTGCTGGCAAATGACCATCATTTCCAACAGCAACTGTGCATAAAGTATTCCCTGCTGAGAGAGCTTCCTCAAGTGTTGAAGTCCAGACATGAACATCATCATCATCAACAGGCAGCCTTGGCCCCAAGCTTAAGTTAATGTAATCGTAGTGTTGTGTGTCAAGCACACTCTTTATTCTGATTAGAACATCAAAAAGATCAATATCAGCATTATTTATGTTCGAGTCTAAGACTCTGTAATGATCAATATTACAGTAAGGAGCGTTTAGTTTTACAGCACCTGAATCCATAACGCCAAAGAGAAGCGTAGATGTCACATCTTGTCCATGTGAGAGAAGTTGGGCACTTGTTTTTTCATTTTTGTTAAAGGAGTACTCAGTTACCCACTGACTAAAATCGTCAATACTTATTCCTCCGTCAAATATTGCTACCTTTAAACTTGGGTTGATTGCTCCTTCTGATGGTAATTCAAAACTAGAAGGGGAACTCACAGAACGTCTAATTACTGGCTCACTAACTCTTAGTTCTGGGAGATCTCTAAGCGCCCTTAAAAAAGAAAAATTTGCTATTTCATAAGCTATTTTTTTATTGGCTTTAATAGGCATAAAGGTTAATCCTTTGACTTTTATGCATCTTTTTTTATCAACGGAGGCCCCTTGTTGTAAAGCAAATATAACAAAAGCGTCAACTACAGCTGAATTTTCATCTGGGGTATGTAAGGCTACTTCAATACTTCTTTCATCCTCACCTTTTAAAGACTTAATTTTATCAGTGGGCTTAAACATTGAAACACTTTCGAGTGTGATGAAATCATCTTTTTGGCTTTTATTTAAAGTATCATCGTTTAATGCACGCAAAAATGATTGAAAATTTTCAGTTTTCCCTGAAACGTAGATACAAGCCGTTGTATACTCATCTTTTCTACCTTTTTTCTTTATGTCTTTACGAGGCTTAATTCTGACAGACTTACTACCTACACTTGCAAGAGAGAATTTGTTAAATAATCCTACCGGAAAATAACTTTTAGCCAGAAAGGTTGGATGAAGCACGAATTTTGCTACTGCTTTACCATCTGGTAGTGCGGAGGCTGGTACGTTTTCAATTTCACTGATTAGTGATGCTAACTCACGCATTATTACTGGCTTATTTTCATTATAGGTATAGGGTTTATTTTTCCCTCCACCACCTTTTTTTATTTTTACATTACCCGTCAGTGTTTCTCCGTAACCCAAAAGCATATTCTTATTATTCATTACCTTCATCCTCTACCTTAATGATTTTTCTAATTTGCGATCTTGGTATTCCTAAGTCTGACGAAATTTTTCTTTGGGAAACACCCTCATCAAGCATCGTTTTTATGACATTTTCCAATGATGTATTGCTCAGTAATTCGTCTATTAGAGCTGAGCTTAAAGATACCTGCTCTATAATGGAATTCCTCTTCGCTTGATTGATGGATTTTTCAATCACAGCATAAGATATTTCACCTAATCTTGACGAAATATAATGTGCTAAACTTTCTGCAATTTCTTTTGATATAAGATAACGCAGAATTAAATCATTAGTAGGGTATTCAAAGTTTATAACCCTATCAAATCTTCTCCATGCAGCAGTATCCAAAAGTTCAGCATGATTAGTTGCTGCTATGAGAATAGATGTATTGGGCCATTCATCGATAGATTGTAAAAGAACGGTAACAAGTCTTTTAAGCTCACCGACATCTGTAGCGTCATCTCTTTTTTTGGCAATAGCATCGAACTCGTCAAGTAATAATATACATGGGAAAGATGAGGCATAGTTAAGTACGGACCTTATGTTATTTCCTGTCTTACCAAGATAACTGCTCATCACACTCGCAAGGTCAAGAGTCAGTAAGGGCATATTTAGTTTACTGGCTAACCATTTTGCAGCCAAAGTTTTACCTACTCCAGGAGGTCCGCCCATTAAAAGGGAGCGGGATGGATGTAGACCCTCCTTATGTAAGAGTTCTTTCATTTCCCATTCTATTACAAAACGATTTAGAGCTAACGTTGTGCTTGTTGGCCAAACAGGTTCAACATCTAGAATTACAGGATATGTTTCAACTAACAATTTTTGCCTTGTATCTGCATCTACGGGGGTTACTCTAGGGATAACCGGTTGGGCTCTTTCTACAGCATACGCTCCGCTAGTTTGCATAAGTAGGCTTTCTAATTTTGTTGCTAATTCTGGTGACTCTTTTTTGAGCTTTTTTGTCACCATGCGTAGTCGCATGACAAGACTGTCCCGCTTTCCAGACAGAGCATCACTGACGACGTCAATGAATATATCATTAGTTAAGTTAATCATTTTACCGCCTCATGATAAAATTAAACCAATTTTTTGGTAATGATACACCAATAACGATAGAATTAGTTAAAAAAAACATAAATTCATGTATTTTTGGCCCGGTTTTTAATATTTCTGTACCACCATTGAATTTGCTAGTATTGCGATACATCTGCACACTTTTGGAGGCAGATATCGTCGGACACATAAACCTCAGTCTAGCGATGAAAGTTCCTTAAACTAAAAATTACCTTAGAAGGGTGTTTCTATATTGCTATTTAAGTGCATATATGGACACCGACTCATATTCAAGTAGGTGACAAATTTTTCTGATAAAAGTAGTCGCAAACATATATTAGGCTTCAAAGAGCCCTGATGAAAATCCGCACTCTCTGCCCTCACTATTGAAACAGTCTTTGACAGACTAATGCACTTGCCAGGCTCACAGAGAGTCGGTACTACCTGTCAGTACATCTACTTGTGGACTTCAACGACATGATTGAATTAACATCGCCCCTTATCGAGGGATATAAATTGATTGTTGGTTAACCAACGCTCAGGCGCTCCGGGCATTCTTATTGGTTAATGCCACCACTGTTTTATTCACACTGCTACGGGCTATCAGCACTTTTAGCCAACGCTGTAATTCATTACACTGTTCATCAGGCAATTTTTTAAGCCGATATCAAAGTGTTGTGCGCGCATAATAGATGCTGTATTCCATAATCAAACTATGTTCATCATTTTTACATGTGCAAAATTGATAGCCGCATTAACGTGATTAGGTTTGCTTTCTTATATTGATGATAAAGGCGGAGCTATAACTCCTGGAGAATGTTATGCAACTTTCGGATTTAGGAAATAGAATTTGTATCATAGGGCCTTCGAACAGTGGTAAATCTACCTTTGCTCATGCGATCTCAAGGAAATGTGATTTAAAAGTGATTCATCTGGATCTGCTTTTTCATTTACCCAATACAGACTGGCAGGAACGTCCCGTAGATGAATTCATCTCATTGCATGATAGGGCAATACAGAAGGAAAGCTGGGTTATAGATGGAAACTATGGAAGATGTCTGCCACAACGCTTATCCAGAGCTACGGGGGTAATTTTATTAGACGTTTCGACTCCATCAAGCCTGTTACGTTATGCAAATAGAACCCTATTCCAACGTAATCGTCGCTATGGTGCTCTGGAGGGTAATAAGGACACTATCAAATGGAAAATGATCCATCATATTTCTGTTGTCATACCAAAAAGCAGAAAACGTTATGCGGTATTGTTTAAACAATTGACTATACCGAAGATCAAACTCTCATCGATTAAAGAAATTAAAAAGCAGTTTGATGAATGGGAACTCTCTTGGTAGCTATTTCAGTAACTCATCTCCTGCCATGTTTATACCTGAGTGTAAAAAAGGAAAGAATTGCTAAGTGTACGATACCACTACATACAAGCAATGTTCCAATGTGACAGGGGGTTGTTCTACTCTATATGCTCAGTTAGGGAATCTAGATCTGAAATTTTTTTCAGCAAATTTAAGTAATCAGGTTTATGCTCAAGAAGCCAATGTAATATCTTAGGATTGTTTAATAGCTTTGTGACGTGGGATTTTATAATAACTAATTTAAGTGTGTTGGCTCCATAGTGTTCTTCGTGTTTTTTAGTTTCTGTTTGAACTAATGCCATTTCTTTTTCAAGTCTTATGAGATTTTTTTGGATATCTGATTTG
The DNA here is from genome assembly GCF_014467285.1 of Xenorhabdus sp. PB62.4. Classification (NCBI taxonomy): domain Bacteria; kingdom Pseudomonadati; phylum Pseudomonadota; class Gammaproteobacteria; order Enterobacterales; family Morganellaceae; genus Xenorhabdus; species Xenorhabdus sp. PB62.4. The sequence continues at coordinate 5,165 of NZ_NKHR01000001.1, forward strand.
TCTTTTTTTATAGTGGTATTTTTTAATAGAGATTCTGGAGTAGCATGAAGTAAATTTAATGCAAATTTTGCTGAGAAATTATTAATACTTATCATCATATTAGCTGATTCTACTTGCCTTAACGGTAGCATTTTTTTCAATATATTCAAACTTGCTATAGGTATTTGTTTATCTGATAACAATGATGTTACTTCTGAATCTATTCCCTGTGTTATTCTAAAGCGATTTTTAAGAGCTTCCTGTGATATATTTAATGCTACACTCAATTTTTCTATGGAAACTCCTGATGCTACAGCCTTTTGTAGCATTTTCTGCTCTTCAATTACAGTTAAGTGATTTACATGTTTATTGGGCGTATAAGAGTCATTAATAGTAGACACAATACAACTGGCTTTTTCTATTCCTAGATCCTTCATCGCTTCAACTCGAAGGTGACCATCTAAAATTTTTATACTCTTTCCTTCATTATCAAAGTAAATGATAATTGGTTCTATCAATCCAATTTCTTTTATAGATGATTTTATTTGATTGTATTTTATACTGATCTTTACATTCTCAGGCAAAGACTTGCTGGCTGCCATTTTATCTATAGGTATATCAATAAGATTATCGTCAAAACATAATTTAAGCATAAATTAATCCTTATAAGGTTGAGCGGTATCAATAATTATAGATGGAATGCTGGTTAATTCTTCTTTGGATAATATTTCATTAAATGACGGTTCTAAAATAAGTTCACTAAGAATTTGTTTGGCTAATATTAAATTTTCCATGACATATTCAGATTTAGCTTGAAGTAGCCTATGTTCTTCGACATTTTTTTGGTATATAGATAGCAATTCTTGGGTGCTTATCTTTTGGGAATTTTTATGGTATAAATAGTCATGGCTTGTGCTGCCCTTATTTCCTTGGCTCCTTATTTCCAGTATTTTATTTATTGCTGCTATGTTTTTATTAGTGATTGAACCGCTATTATAGGCATCTATAAGTAAATTTTGATTATGTTTATCATCGGATCTGGCGAATTTAACAGCAAGAGAAATAGGGATTTGGCCTCGTTCAACAGCAGTTAATAGTTTTTGCTCTCCTTTTTCTAATAGTAGAATAACACTCCTAACCCAACTTGAAGAATAACCAATAGTAGAGGCAATATCATTATCACATATTCCGTTATTTTTCATGTCCCTAATTCTTTCATATAACTCAGTTGCTCTTGGTTTTCTTCTGGCTACATTTTCGCTAAGGCTCATAATGTATCCATCTTCCTCATTAACATCTTTAATTATAGCAGGGACATGAGTACTATTTAGGTTATATATGGCTTCCATTCTACCTTGTCCGCATATTAAGGAATATTTGTACTTTTTATCCTTGATTTTTCTTACTATTATTGGCTTACGTAAGCCACTAAGATTAATGTTATCTTGAATTTCTTGATGTATGGCTTTGTTACGTTGTCTTGGATTGGATATTTTAATTAAAGAAATATCGATCATTTCAATATGATTGTTGTTTGGAAGGTTTTCATCTGTCATATATACTCCGTTATTTCTTGTCTGGCTACTATTTCAAAGAATACATCTAAGTTATCGTATCTATAAAGTTCAAGAAAAAGTGGATTTTTCTCTTTTATTACAAACTCTTCATAAATAATATCTAAACTTGGGAATATATAATAATCAGTGGGGTTCTGGTTATTACTATCCATTCTTATTATAATGGTTATTTCTGGTTCTAATTTATTCTCAAATCTTACTTTCCATTTTAATTTTCCTGTTTTTGTTTTTATGCAACGTGAAATTACCAATGAAATTGATAATTCATCATTAATATCTAGCAATGAGTTATCAAGTTTGCGAATGATGCAATTTTTTGACTTGATTGATTCTAAAAAATCACTCACTATAATTTTCAGCTTTTCTCTTAAGGTTGCATTTACTTGAATAAATGAGTAATCATGTTCAGGTTTATATCCAATTAAATAGTAAGCTCTTATTAATCCTCCAAATCTAGCTCTGAACACAGAGCTTGAAGGGCTAGTCTCATCTTCATCTATTATAAAACCACTCAATTTCCCTTTTTCCTTGAGCTTCTTCTTAAGATAATTGAGTAGATCTTCATTTGTTAAATGTTTGCTCCTATTTTGAATTATTTGTTTAGCTAAAATAAATTTCTCTCTAGAAACTATAGCTTCAAATGCACCATCACACCTGATCCATTCATTTATTGGATTTTTGACAAACTTTTGTTTAAGCTTGAAAGAGGTTTTATTATAAACATTATTACCGATATACTTTTCATTTGTCAGTATTTGATGGATTTTACCTCTGGTCCATGTGCTATTATTTTCGGCTGGTACTCCTCTCTGGTTTAGTTGTGTAGCGATAAGATATTCAGGGTAATTCTTGAAAATAAATGAATCATATATTTCATTTACGATATTTATTTCATGTATTGGTCCAGGTATTAAGACAACTCTGTCTGTTTGGATGCTTTTTCTCTGTCCATATTCAAGAATGAGTTTTGGTTCGTGTTTTTCATCGATTAGTTGTCTTCTGAGCCCATATCCAGCCATTCCACCTTGGTGATAGCCTCGTTTTATAAGATTGGCCTGACCAGAAAAAACTTTTTCTGATAAATTCTTGCTATAGGATGCTGCTCCATATCTCAGAATAGGTAAAGCCAGAATATTTATTTCAGGATGATCATCTGACAAGGATTCCGCACAATAAATTATTTTAACATTATGTGTTTTTAGGATGTAACTATAATGAGCTGCCTCATCAGGATCAGGAAACCGTCCAAAGCGACTGACATCATAAATTAGGATTGCAGTTATCTCTATCCTGTTATTGGTTACATCCGCAATGAGTCTTTTGAAAGCATTGCGGCCAGATAGTGTTACTCCGCTTTTTCCTGAATCATCATAGGTGCGGATAATAACCATATTGTGCTGTTCAGCATACCGTTGAATGTAAGCTGATTGGTTTTCGATAGAATACTTTTGATGTTCAGTTGACATTCGAAGATATTGAGCAACTTTGATCATTTCATCGTTTATATCATTCATTCACCATCATATCCCATTATGATCAGAAACCATGTTGATTGAATTTTGATCATAAAATTGGCGAGATCAATATTTTTTTGTGAAATTTGAAAATCTTGTTGCTTATTGGCGGTATTAGGAATTGATAGGATCTGCTGCTATCTAGCGTAAAGTTGTCAATAAGTTTTCTTTTAACGATATAATTTCATGAATAAATCAATTAAAAATATTTTGTAATTATATAATGAAATATTATTTTCCAATCAGTGGATGGTTATATATTTTCTTGCGTGGTGTCGTGTTTTTCTACAATGATAGAACCTGAATTAGAGATAAATTACATTAATTATAAAGAGTTATACCCAATTATGATTTAAGTTGGTTTACTCGTGACGACTGAAAGATATGACTGTATTGATCAGTTTGGTATGATGTGACATAAGTTAATTAGAGAAGTTTAGTTAATTAAAATAGTCTAATGTATTTATATTAAGATAAAGAAAATGTTTATCATGGGAAATGTTTTTTTCTGTCTTCACCAGAAGATTCTTTTTTTATTGGTGAAAGGTGGGAGTGTTTAAATGTAAATTATCGCCTTTAAGGTGTGATGGCTGCTTATAATTGTGGTACTTCAACATAAATCCATGCTTATGTAAAAATTAAAATCCTCTCTCAATTTAAGCGAGTGTTAATTGTAGGGAATAGTACATTAAATGGTTATAACTCGTTAATAAAATACTTTCAAAATTCAACCCCGACAATACATCCGAAAAAGCCTTGCTAAATATTCCCCGGCGGGAGTGAGTTTGGTATCTTTTCGTTGAATAAGACCAAAAGTGGCAAACGGAAGCTGTTCATTAAGGTTTAACGCCACAAATTGCTGATCAAATAAAGCCTCATCAACCACATCTACCGCCACAATCGTTAAGAAATCACTTTCGGCGGCTAAACTCATGCACGACATCAATGTTTCACAGGTAACACTAAAGACCGGTGGATGATGCAGTGATGAGAATGTCTCAAATAATCTACGATAATAAGTGTCTTTAGGTGTTGGCATTGTCCAATTGCAATCAGCCAATTCTTCTAAAGAGGTTGCATTCGCTTTTGGATGCCCTTTTCGTACTATCACTTTGTATTCTTTTTCCATCAGCTTTTCGAAGTTCAATTCTGCATCCAAACTGCCGGGATAATAGGTATTGACAGTAAAATCCAATTCTCCTCGTCTGAGTTGAGGCAGCATAGTTAATAACTGTCCCTCAACAACTCTTAAATTTACTGTTGGGTAATTACGATGAAATTGTGTGATCACTTTCGGCATAATGGTACGTGCAATACTGCCGGCAACTCCAATATTGACCACTCCCCCAATTAAGCCTATTTGTTGCTGAATATCTTCCTGTGCAATGCGAAGTTCCTCAAGTATCAAACTGGCACGTTGTAAAAAACCTGTTCCGCACTCTGTTAAATAAATACCTTGGTTACTGCGTATAAATAATTTTGCACCAAGTGAATCTTCCAATTCCCGAATCGATTTAGTTAAGGCAGGCTGCGAGAGTGATAAAAACCGACTGGCAGCCCTGATACTGCCATGACGGTTGATTTCAACAAAAGCACGTAGTTGATTAAGTTTTATTGGTGTCGCCATTTTTCTCTCTTACGATAACTTTTACTTATATAGGTAAAGTTAATTGTATCTTATTTTAATTGAATTTATTGTCTACATTCTAAAATAGAAATAATGTGGTTATGGACGAAAGTGTTAATGAATATTTTTTGATTATTATTCTTAGTAAGGGGAATGATTAAAATAAAAATAATTCAATCTATTAACTCAAACTAATATGTGTGAAATAAACCAAATAGATTCCATCCTGTTCGATAACTATATCTAATAAATTTCAAATTTCCACGTCGTAGTAAAGAAATGAATCTTCGATCACATAAATAATGATGTAACTGAATATAGCCAACAAAACAGCAAATTGAAAAATGGGGAATAAAAGAGAGCATTATTATGGGTATTTTACTAAGCGAATCTATTCAGCAAGTTACTGAACAATTACAAAATTGGCGTCGCGATTTCCACCATTTTGCCGAATCCGGCTGGTTCGAATTCAGGACAGCAACGATTGTGGCAGATGAACTACATCGTTTGGGTTATAGCCTGAAAATGGGAAAAGAGGTTATCAAGGCAGAAGCCAGAATGGGGTTACCTTCAGCTCAGGAATTACAGGAGCAGGAACAGCGTGCGGTTAAGCAGGGCGCTTTGATTGAGTGGCTTCCTCACTTTTCGGGTGGATTCACAGGCATTGTTGCGACACTCGATACAGGAAAACCCGGGCCAACACTGGCTTTTCGGGTTGATATGGATGCCCTTGATCTGAATGAGGAGCAAACTCATGTCCATCGTCCTTATGCTGAAGGCTTTTCCTCTTGCAACGCACACATGATGCATGCCTGTGGTCACGATGGTCACACAGCAATCGGCTTAGGCCTCGCACATATATTGAAAAAACACCAAAGCCACCTGACCGGAAAAATTAAACTGATTTTTCAACCTGCGGAAGAAGGAACCCGGGGTGCAAAATCCATGGTGGAAGCGGGCGTCGTCGATGATGTTGATTTCTTTATTGCTATCCATCTTGGCCTTGGTGTGCCTCACGGGGAATTAGTCTGCGGTTGTGATAACTTTCTTGCCACTACCAAAATTGATGTTACCTATCGTGGTGTTTCTGCCCATTCTGGCGCGAAACCAGAAGAGGGTAGAAATGCCTTATTAGCCGCCGCTCAGGCAGCACTGGGATTGCATGCCATTCCTCGCCACAGCGAAGGCAGCTCACGCATTAATGTCGGAGTGTTACAGGCGGGCATTGGCCGTAACGTTATTCCTGACTACGCATTAATGAAAATAGAGACTCGTGGAAAAACCAACGAGATCAATGAATTCATCTACCATCAAGCCCTCAGCATTATTGAAGGCGCTGCCAAAATGCAGGGTGTTGAATATGAACTAAAGCTAATGGGAGCCGCGCAAAGTAGCCTGCCTAGCCCGGCGTGGGTCGATTTCATTTATCAACAAACTCAGAAAAATATCCCAGAACTTTCCTCTGTTGCCAAAAGCCTCCAACAACCCGCAGGTTCGGAAGATGCGACCTATTTTATGGAACGAGTTAAAGCGAAGGGGGGTCAAGCTACTTACCTCATTTTCGGTACAGAGCTCAGTGCCGGTCATCATAATGAACGGTTTGACTTTGATGAGAACGTGATGAAAACCGCTGTGAAAACCTTGGCCACTATTGCACTTCATCTGCCTGATTTCGGAACGACATGATTAAAAAATAATAACGACAGCAAACACACGAAGGAAAAAACCATGAGTGAAGCAACTATCCCTGCCAATAAGAGCCCAGGACGTATTCTTGGTTGGATCGAAAAAGTTGGAAATAAAATACCCAATCCTTTTGTTTTATTCGTCTATTTAACCGCTGTTTTAATGATAGCGACGGCTATTTTTTCTTGGTTTGATTTGGTTGTAAAAAATCCGACAAATGGAGAGCTCGTCAGAGTTAAAAACTTACTTGGCGCTGAAGGATTGCAGTGGATTTTGCCGAATATTGTTAAAAATTTCAGTGGATTTACACCACTTGGCGCAATATTGGCGTTAGTCATTGGCGCGGGGCTTGCAGAAAAAGTCGGCCTGTTGCAAGCCCTGATGTATAAAATGGCGTCTGGCATTAATAAGCGTTATGCCAGCTATATGGTGCTATTTATCGCCTTTTTCAGCCATATTTCATCGGATGCGGCGCTTGTTATCATGCCGCCGTTAGGGGCGTTGATCTTTATTGCAGTTGGCCGCCATCCCGTTGCTGGCTTACTGGCTGCTATTGCGGGTGTTGCGTCAGGATTTACCGCGAATTTATTGATTGTCACTACCGATGTTCTGCTATCGGGTATCAGTACCGAAGCGGCTAAAATACTCGATCCCAACTTACAAGTCAGTGTCATTGATAACTGGTATTTTATGGCAACCTCCGTGATTGTACTGACGATTGCCGGGGCTATCTTAACGGATAAATTTGTTGAACCGCGTCTTCCTGCATGGAACGGCAGTCATAATGACAAGCTGGAAAAACTCACGTCACAACAAAATCGTGGATTGCTGATGAGTGGTTTGTCAGCGCTGGTTTTCATCGGTATTACAGCGCTGCTGGTCGTTCCTGAAAATGGATTACTGCGTGATCCACAGACTGGATCAATCATTCCATCGCCATTTATAAAAGGGATTGTGCCGGTTATCATTTTGTTTTTCTTCGTCGTTTCGATTACATATGGTGTTTCCACAAAACAGATAAAAAAGCCCAATGATATTCCTGAGCTGCTTGTTGATCCCATGAAAAGCATGGCAGGCTTTATTATCATGGTCTTTCCTCTGTCCCAATTTGTTGCTTTCTTTAACTGGAGCAACATGGGTAAATTTATGGCAATAGGGCTGACTGATATACTGGAAACGTTGGGAATGACCGGTGTTCCCGCTTTCATCGGATTAATGTTCTTATCTTCTTTCCTGTGTATGTTTATCGCGAGTGGCTCTGCTATTTGGTCGATTCTGGCCCCTATTTTTGTACCGATGTTTGTCTTGCTTGGCTTTCACCCTGCTTTTGCACAAATTATCTTCCGTATTTCTGATTCCGCGGTATTACCTTTAGCACCGTTGTCCCCTTTTCTGCCACTCTTTTTGGGATTTCTACAGCGCTATTATCAAGATGCAAAATTAGGCACTTATTACACGTTAATCCTTCCTTATCCTTTTGTGTTTTATGCAGTCTGGATACTGCTGCTGCTAGGATGGTATTTTGCCGGATTGCCGATTGGGCCGGGGATTTACCCAGTGTTGTAGTCATTTCCATTAAAGGGACTGACGGGTGGTTTGTCGGTGTATTTTGATTTTATCCTCTACAGGGTATAAAATGAATTTATCCCCTTTAGGGGATATTTCTGTTTTAGCCTCTTGAAGGGATATTTATGAAAATCACATCACCAAAAACACTTGCTGTAGCTATTCGGGATCAACGTAAAAAAATGCGTCTGACCCAAAAAGAAACGGCTGACCGGGTTGGAATGAAACAAGCCACCGTCTCCGGGTTTGAGAACAACCCAGAGAAAAGTAAGCTGGAAACCTTGTTTAAGTTACTCTCTTCACTGAATCTGGAGCTGCAAATTACGGAGCGTAATGCTTCCACAAAGTCAGGTAGCGGATGGACAAGGGAGTGGTAAATGGACAAATTGATCGTTGCATTGAATGGATTGGAAGTCGGCATTCTGTTTCGTGATAAAAAAGGGGCTATGTCTTTCCAATACAAAGATGAGTGGCTGAAAGAGCCTGGCGCTCGTGCAATATCACTTTCTTTGCCTCTCAGTAGCCAGAAGCATGTAGGTCAGGCGGTATTTAATTTTTTCGATAACTTGCTACCAGATTCCAGCGAAATTATCGCGCGCATGCAGGCCAGATTTCAGGTAACCAGCAAGCACCCATTCGATCTCTTAGCCAGTGTTGGAAGAGACTGCGTTGGTGCTATCCAGCTCTATGAGGAAGGTCGTCAGATACCTCCTGTTGATGAAGTACATGCAGAGCCTCTAGATGAAAATGCAATAGCCGAACTGCTTGAAGGCTATCAAACTGCTCCTTTGGGAATGAACGGTCGTGATGATTTCCGAATTTCATTGGCTGGTGCGCAAGAGAAAACAGCCCTTTTATGGTATCAAGACCGTTGGCAGCGCCCTCAAGGGAGTACGCCGACGAGCCACATATTTAAACTTCCTATAGGCAGAATTGAACATAACAATATTGATCTTAGTGAAAGTTGCGAAAATGAGTGGTTATGTCTGAAACTTGCTAAAGCATTTGGTTTGCCAGCAGCGAATGCAGAACTGGCGACGTTTGGTGAAAAGACCGTATTAATTGTTGAACGTTTTGACCGTCGATGGTCCCATGATAATCGTTGGTTGGTGCGTCTCCCTCAAGAGGATATGTGTCAAGCTTTAGGGATCGCCCCGGCTCTCAAATATGAATCAGATGGAGGGCCAGGGATTGCCGATGTTATGACTTTGTTACTTGGCTCCAGAAATTCAACGACAGATCGAGAAACATTTTTTAAGTCCCAGATTTTGTATTGGCTGTTGGCTGCGATAGATGGGCATGGCAAGAATTTCAGTGTTTTTATCGAACCTAATTCGTCTTATACCATGACTCCTTTTTACGATATTCTGTCAGCTTACCCCATCTTCGGAGCTAAGGGGCTTGCTCAAAAAAAAGCAAAAATGGCAATGGCCTTGCGTGGTAAAAATCGCCAGTATCATTGGGCTACCATTCAACCTCGACATTTTCTGAGTACTGCTCACCAGGTTGGTTTTTCTGAATCATTGGCTGAGAACCTGATGAATGAGATGGGAAATATGACCGAAAAGGTAATCAACCAAGTAGCAGGTGAGTTATCTCCTGACTTTCCTAGTCATATCAGTGAAGCAATTTTTTCAGGTCTGGCTAAACAGGCTGGCAAACTTTGTGCGGGATGAACTTTATTAAAGTGATTGTGGTGGCTTATAAATCAGGCCACTACAAGCTTAAGGTAATCTTAATCTGAAGGCAAAACGCATGACTAACATGATCATGCACCAAGTGAATTCACGCCATATTCTCGTAACCGAAATTGAGTTGAAAACCACAAGCTTTTGCATAGCTTACGTCATCACTTTTCAACCCTAATTCCAGTACAGGAATGCGTTTCCTGCATGCTGCATCTTTCATTTGCATTTCATCAAAAGTTAAAAAAATGTAAATATTTATTCAAAACTGCCTTCAATATTTATAGAAAAATAAGAGGTCATTATGAATAGGCAAAAGCTCATGCAGCAAATCATTATCGCCATTCTACTGGGGATTATTACCGGTTGGGGATTTCATCATTATCTTGATGCCAGCCAAACAAAAGAAGTTGCCTCCTATATCAACATCATCACCGATGTATTTTTGCGCTTGATAAAAATGATCATCGCACCACTGGTATTCGCCACGATTGTTACCGGGCTTACGTCAATCGGCGGGTCATCTTCTGTCGGGCGCATCACCATCAAAGCGATGGCATGGTTTGTTATCGCGGGGTTAATCTCACTTGGCATTGGCATGCTGATGGCTAACATATTCCAGCCAGGCGTTGGTCTTAATGTCGCAGTCCCACAGCAAGGTGAGGTGAATACTGGCCTTAACACCAGCGGGTTCTCGTTGAAAACCTTTATCAGTCATATTTTCCCGAGTAGCTTTGCCTCCGCGATGGCGAATAATGAGATCTTGCAGATCCTGATTTTTTCCCTATTTTTTGGCGCTGCGCTTTCATATATCAGCCACAATAGCCAGAAAAAAAGCCCGATCGTATCCTTGATTGAAGATCTGGGGCGCATCATGTTCCGTATCACAGATTACGTGATGTCATTTGCGCCGATAGCTGTGTTTGCTGCTATTGCCTCCGCCGTTACTGTTCAGGGTTTGGGATTGCTGTATGACTACGGCAAACTGATAGGACTCTTCTACCTTGGCCTATTCTTACTCTGGGCTATTTTGTCCGCCGTCGGGTTCTTTTTCCTCGGTAATGGTATGTTTTCACTGATGAAATTGATTCGGGAACCGGTGACATTAGCATTTGCGACCGCAAGCAGTGAATCGGCCTATCCCAAGACCATGAACGCACTGGATCGTTTTGGTGTCCCGAAAAAAATCTCCAGTTTTGTATTACCGTTGGGCTATTCCTTTAATCTGGACGGTTCAATGATGTACCAATCTTTTGCGGTACTCTTTATTGCACAGGCTTACAATATTGACCTGAGCGTCACAGAACAAATCCTGATTATGTTGACGCTGATGATCACGAGTAAAGGTATGGCAGGCGTCGCACGTGCTTCGGTGGTCGTTGTTGCGGCAACGCTGCCCATGTTCCATTTGCCGGAGGCAGGGATCTTACTCATCCTCGCTATTGATCAATTCCTTGATATGGGACGTACAGCGACTAACGTAGTCGGTAACAGTATTTCCACAGCCGTGATTGCTAAGTTGGAAGAAAAGCAGGGAGGCGAAACCTTGCGCCAAGAAGTTTGAACAGACTTGCTGTACTCTGCTCAGCGATTACAGCAAGTTTAAGTCTATCCTAATAGGTTCTTAATTTGATAGAAGAATGGTTAATTGGTGCATCGTGTTTTCATATATTGCCAAAAGCGCTCAGAAGAAGGATTAAGGCGGGAGTGAGTTCGATAAATGAAAACCCCCATTTTTATCGAAGCTTGCTCTGGCGCCAACAAACACAGCTTTTGCTTCTTGAGTTCCTCACGGATTGAATAATCCGGCAACCAGCCGACGCCGTGACCTTCCAGCACCATACGTTTCAACAGTTCGCTCATGGATGAAAGACAAAAATAAGTGAACTGATCTTTGAAATTTTTCTCCAGTAACTGATTTACCTGACGCCCCATATAACTTTCATCGGTGTATTTCATCAATGGTAAGGGCGTATTTTCCAGATAATGTAACGGCTTTCCATCAGGTTTACAGCCAGAAACAAGGTATAATTGTGCATCCAACACCTTATGATGAAGGAACGGTGACGTCATCAGCTCTTCATTAAAGAAAGACAAAATAAAATCATTTTTGCCGTTTTTAAGATTATTGACCGCTTCATCAACATTGATGGATTCAACATTAAAAACCTTGTCCGACTTCTCTGCGAAACCAGAAATTAACTGAGGTAAGAGGGAAATAGACAGCGAATGGGCTGCGGCGATATTAATACGGTATTTAGATATTTTTCCACCTTTTATTTTACCGATTTGATATTCTATATCGCCAAGAAGATTCCTGGCATAAACAATAAATCCTCTTCCTTGTAACGAAAGTTGTAGTGGATTTGAGTTACGATTAAATATTTCAAAGCCGACCGCATTTTCAAGCGCCTGAATTCGCCGGCTAAAAGAAGATTGTGATATATTCCTTCGTTCTGCGGCAAGCGTAAAACTTCGTAACTCTTCCAACATCACCGCATCATATAACCACTTCAACTCAATATTATTAAGCATGAATTAAACCTTATTATTGATTGGATTTCCTAAAATGACTTATGCAAATACAGCATGACACATAGAAATATTGCAATTACGAACAATCGTTGTTGTGCCATCATAGCGATTATTTACGGAGGTGGTACATGAAAAAAATAATTGGAATCCTTGGTGGTATGGGGCCAGCAGCAACACTGGACGCAATGGAAAAAATAATTAAAAACACACCTGCAACGTGTGATCAAGAGCATATTCCGGTGATTGCGATCTCTTTCCCAGATATTCCTGACAGAACGGCAAGTATACTTTCTGGTGGGGAATCACCATTAAATAAGATGTTGGCTGCATTGCGAATATTAGAAGCGGCGGGAGCACGCTGTATTATTATGCCATGCAATACAGCGCATTATTGGTATGATGAATTAAAATCTTCCACAGAAATTCACTTTCTGAATATGATTGAAATTACTTGTAATAAAATTGTCAGTGAAGGTATTAATAATGTTGCGATTCTTGCGACAACTGGGACGATAAAAGCAGGGCTTTATCAATCCCGGTTAGAAAAAGAAAATATAAACTTTGTGATTCCTGATGATATTCAACAGGGGATTATTATGGAAAGTATTTTGGTTTATAAAAGCGGGAATGAGGAAAGAGCGTATCAATTATTAAAACCTGTTATTTATCAGCTTAAAAATATAGGTGTTGAGTGGTTTATTATGGGGTGTAGTGAAATACCGGTTATTCTTAAGAGGGATAGTAATAAAGTAGAGTATATTGATGCTACGGAGGAGTTGGTTAGATATGCTATTGCTTGGAGTTATTTGGATGGGGATGATATTTGATAAAATGGAATACAGACTGACCCTGTTTCTAAATTTGTGTAATTTCCTGTTTAGATTATGTTTAACTAATCAACTAAAATAGGTGACAAAATGGACGAAAAACAATTATTTGGTAGTCACAATATATTTTTATAAATAACTCGATTTATTCTATATTGAAAAATTAATTGACAAATAAGAAAAGTAGAAATAAAAATAGTTACAGTGTAATATTTAATCTGGTAGATATAGAAAAGAATGATATAAAAATGAATATCATTACCATATCTTAAAGGATTGAGGTTTTTTATTATCTGAAAAAATAAATTTTAAGGAGTTAATATATGAAAAAAAAAGAAATATTAACTAGAGTATCACTAATATCGATGATATTTATGATATCTATCTCTTATGCACGCAGTTCATCAATAGTATTATTATCTCAGAATAATAAACAGCTTTTAGTTAATGAAAATAATAAAATTGATAATAAAAACAAATGCAATAAGATAAATAAGAATAATAAAACTAATAAGGATAATAAAACTAATAAGGATAATGAAACTAATGAGATTAATGGGGCTGATGGAGTAGATGGGGGGTTATGGGGAAAAGGAGGTAAAGGAGGAAAAGGAGGTAAAGGTATCGGTGGGGGGAATGGTGGCGATGGTGGAAATGCCGGTGGTATTGGCAGTAAAGCTGGAAATGGAGGGAAAGGGGGAGATGGTCAAGCTGGAAAAAATGGCGGGGATGGAGGAAAGGGTGGTGATGGTGGAAGTGCAGGTGGTATTGGCAGCTCTGCTGGACATGGTGGAGACGGAGGCAAAGGTAAAGGTGGTGATGGTGGTGCAGGTGGAAATGCAGGAGGTATTGGTAGTACTGCCGGTCATGGTGGAAAAGGAGGCGATAATTAATAATAAGGGTTGGACTAGCGGGAACATTCGTGCAAAAACTTGCGGTTTCATCTTGTTATTGGCGTCACATGACACAATAATATAGCAACGTGTGAAAGTTTGTGGGGCTACAATACTACTGTATTGTTTTTATTATCAAAACGCTCATAGTAAGCAATCGGGAACATAATTTCGAGAATGAGTTCTGATAATTGTAATTCCTGAATAAAGCATAGTGAAAAGCATCACTCATGATTCTCATAACTCACCGTTTTTGCAAAAAAATTACTCAGCATAGAGGAATTAAAATTTCAAACCGCAAGTTTTTGCACGAATGTTCCCGTTAGTCCATAAATCTCAATTTAAATAATAAGATATTAACTTAACAAATAAAAAAGAAAATTTGTAATGAGATCATAAAATCTCAAAACTCCCGAATACCCGCAATGGCTACTCCGCTAAAACGCTACTGACTGAAGAAGGCGAACTGGCACTGCAAATTCCCTGCGATCGTGAAAGTACCTTTGAACCCCAAATCATCAGGAAAAATCAAACGCGGATTACGGGCATGGACAGCCAGATACTGGCCCTGTACGCCAGGGGAATTACCACTCGCGATGAGTCGTTTTATGATTGAATTTAGTGACCGTCTGGACGGTCATGTTTAAACGAAAATGGCGATTACACAAAATACTAAACAAGGTCGGAGTTGCAAATAACCGCAACCCCTCCCAAATAAAAAACCTCAACTAACTACCCCAACCTCCTTTCTCTTTACCACCCCATAAACTCCACCCGCTAGCATTGCACCAACCAAAATAGCGCCCAAATAAGTCAATACAGGCGTAATCGCTCCCGGAATTAATAATACAAACAACCCACCATGTGGTGCCATTAGTTGCACACCAAAGTACATAGAAAGCGCCCCCGTCACTGCACCACCTAGAATACAACTTGGCAGTACCCTAACAGGATCTTTCGCCGCAAATGGAATCGCCCCTTCGGTAATAAAACACAGCCCCAATACCAGTGCCGCTTTTCCACCTTCGCGCTCACTTTGCTCAAACTTACTCCGCGCAATCATTGTTGCCAGCCACATTGCTAATGGTGGAACCATCCCCGCAGCCATAATTGCCGCCATTGGTCCATAGGTCTGTGCACTTAACAACCCGACGCCAAACGCATATGCTGCTTTGTTAACCGGACCGCCCATATCCGTACACATCATGCCGCCAAGAATCATGCCAAGGATCACCGCGTTGGTGGTTCCCATTGATTCCAGCCAGTGGGTCAGCCATTCCATAATTGTGGCTACGGGTTTACCCACGACATAAATCATGGTTAATCCGGTGACTAACGCCGCGACCAATGGGATGATTAAAATCGGTTTTAACGCCTCCATGCTTTGCGGTAGATGCAGTTTGGTTGTCAGGAGTTTGGCAACGTAGCCCGCAAGGAAGCCTGCGATAATACCACCAAGAAATCCTGCGCCAGTGCTGACGGCGAGCATACCACCAATAAGTCCGGGCGCTAATCCAGTGCGTCCGGTGATGGAATAGGCGATATAACCCGCAAGTACGGGTACCATTAAAGCAAGTGCGGAGCCACCGCCAATTTGCATGAGAGCTGATGCCAATGTGCCGGGTTCTTTGAAGGCATCAATGCCGAATACAAATGACAGTGCGATGCACAATCCGCCTGCGACAACCATCGGCAGCATGTAGGATACTCCGGTCATCAAATGTTGATAGATGCTGGTGCTTTCCTGTTTTTTATTGGTGGATGGATTGAACGCGTTGGAGGCAGAAGTGCTGCCTGTGGCAGTGTAAATCTCTGCTTCGGTCAATGCGTTATCCAGTTCCTGAGCGGTTCTTTTCAAGGCTGCACCAGTGGAGGTACGATAGAGGCGTTTGCCAGAGAATGGCGAGAGATCGACATCAATATCTGCCGCTACAATCACCAAATCCGCTGCTGCAATTTCTGCGTCGGTAATAGCGTTGTTGGTTCCCACGGAGCCACGGGTTTCTACTTTGATCTGCCAGCCACGGTTTTGGGCTTCGGTCTCCAGCGCTTTGGCTGCCATAAATGTATGGGCAACACCTGTCGGACAGGCGGTGATAGCGATGATATTGACGGGGTTTTGTTGATCCGTGCTGACGATATTTTGCTGTTGGTAAATATTGGCTTTTGTTTTGGCATGATGGATAAATGCTTCTGGTTCACGGATCGCTTGTTCGGCAGGGCCTGTGAAGGTTTTTTTGCCTTGCAGGTTAAATGAGGTTGGTGCAGATTCACCGATAATGATCACCAGTTCGGCATTGTCCACGTTGGCAACAAGAGAAAGGCCATGTCTGACGGCTGTATTTTCCAATATATGCTTAGCGAGGTAAGCGCGTGCCTGTCCCTGTTTATCGTTGCTGATAATGAGTGTTTTCATGATGTTCTCTTCTTATTGCTGTTTTTCGATGGATAAGGGGTTAACGCAGTCAGTTCGACTCTTGCCATTAGTCGGGCGAGTTGTTGGCGGTCGATATTCCCAATGTTGCTTTGGCTGACAGTCATAGCGGAGATGGCGGTAGCAAGGCGCAATGTGTGCTCACTGTCTTGCCCCATCATCAGGCCGTAAATCAGTCCGCCGACCATTGCATCACCTGCGCCAACGGTGCTGACGATTTCGCAATGCGGTGGTTTAGCGAGCCATACTCCCGTTGAGTTGACCAGAACCGCGCCTTCTTCACCCAATGAAACGACAACGTGCGAGATCTCCGTGGCACGCAGTTGATGGGCGGCAGTGATGATATCTTCGAATGTCGGTAAAGGCCGCCCCGCCCAGATCTCCAGTTCGCGGCGGTTGGGTTTGACCAACCACGGTTGAGCCTTGAGCCCGGCAGTCAGGGCTTCTCGACTGCTATCAAATATCACGCACATACAGGTTTCGCGTAGGCGTTGCATCCATTCAGTGAAGTCATCCAGTTCTACGCCAGCTGGCAGGCTGCCGCTCACGCACACCATATTGAATTCACTCAGCCACTGGATGGAATCTTTGGCGAAACGTTGCCACTCTTCTTTGCTGACGCTGAATCCTGAAAAGTTGAAATCAGTAACCAAGCCATTCTGTTCAGTCAGTTTGACGTTGGTGCGTGTTCGTCCCTCTACAACCTGAAATCGATTGACGATGCCTATTTCTGCCAAGTTTTTTTGAAAGGTGCTCTGGTTCTCTTTGCCCAGAAAACCACCTACGGTGACGTCGATACCGAGTACTTTGAGGATTTTGCCAACGTTGATGCCTTTGCCGGCCGGATATAATCCCGTGGTCTGGATGAGATTGACTTCGCCGGTTTTGATGTTTTCAACCCGTCCAATCAGATCATAAGCAGGGTTCAGAGTGATGGTCGCGACTTTTTTGTTCATGCCATTTCCTCGCCCATGTTTTTGTTAATAAGGGATTCAATAGCGAGCAAGGCGTCTTTGGCATCGGAGCCGATCGCAGTAAAGCGAATTCGTTCACCTTGTTTAACGCCTAAGCCTGCAACTTGCATCAGCTTACTCCCATCAACGGGAATGTTATTTCCATCAAGATAGGTGATGGTGATTTGGCTATGGAATTGTTTGATGGTATTAACCAGAAGTGCGCTGGGGCGGGTATGCAGGCCATGTTTATTAGGTAGGATAAAATCCGCGGTCAGTGCGTTTTTTTGAGGCAGTATCGTTTCTTGTAGTACATCCATTGTCAATAGGTCTACGATGGCTGTGCTATTTTTGGCACGTAACAGGCACTCACCTTTACCTTGTTGCAGCAGGGTGCTGAGATTATCTAGAAAACCGTGCAGTTGATCGTCTGCGCAAGCGATGGTTAATAACAATCCAACGGGTTGTTTATCAACAGTAAAAGGAGTTTTGGGGCGGGAGATAGCAATTGCATTATGCAAATTGCCCTGCGAACTGTCACTGAGCCAGATACTTTGGCCAAGATGTATTGGTGGCTTGGTAAAGACATCGGCAATAAATTTTGCATTCACTGCGTTGGCTTGTTGTAGCCGAGAGATGTTTATTGCCTGCAAGGTTGTCAGGTCATGTGCGTCAATATCCAACGTGAGTGTAGAGTTATCCAGCAGATAGGAGGTGGTGTTCATTAATAAACGATAGAGTTCATTTACATCGGTGGTTTTTGCCATCCGGCTGGCGCGGTTTTCATCACGAATGATCGGGATCAACTGATGCAGCAGATTAAGGTGTTCGTCGGATTTTGCCGCAATACCGATAACAAGGTGGACGGTTTGGTTATCGCCCCAATCGATTCCATTCGGAAATTGCATCACTTGTACGCCGGTTCTCAGTACGTTGTTGCGGGTTGTATGGGTGCCATGTGGGATGGCAATACCATTACCCAGATAGGTTGAAGAGTGTGTTTCACGTTCCAGCATTCCTTCAGCGTACTCTTTACTGGCATACCCTGCCGCAGTGAGAGCTGTGGCGACTTGGCGAATAGCACTTTCTTTATCGGTAGCATGTGCTGCCAGATGGATATCTTGTAATAATAGATGAAACATTGATGTTTACCTTTCTATAATTAATTGAAACGATTCAGCTTTTAAGTAAAAAAATAACATCAAATGAATTCATGTTATTTTCATTATTTAATGAGCCAAGTAATTTTTTTAAATCGAATTCTTACCGAAATAATTTAATCTTAGTAATAAAGCGAACTAATATGATTTTTATTGCCCACTTATTTTATAGCTATTAATTATTTGTTTTATTATGATAGATAATGTCAATTATCTGTATTTTTTGGAATGTATTGTCAAAGAGTTAGAATGTAAAGTGAAGTTTTAGGTTATTTTATGAAATGGTGATGGCGATCTTGGTTATTTGGATTTCAATGCAACTTGTTAATGATAAAAATCAAAAAGTAAAAAGTGTAAATATTCAGATAAGTAAAAAAAATCAGGAAATATAACAGTTACCATGACAGGAAAAATAATAAAATGAAATACAAGTATTGCTAAGTTGTTTGACTATTTTTTGTTGTAGAAAGAAAAAATATAATATACATAACTATGTTCAATATTTGGGTTTAGGGAAGTTATTTACCAATTGAAGGGTTAGTTTTGGACTAAAAGGAAATCGTAAAGATATCTGGTCAATCAAGGTATCAGGCAATTGGCGCATCACATTTAAATTCATCGATGGTGATGCTGAAATTCTTAATTTGGAGGATTATCACTAATGAGAATGGCTAACACACCGGAAACATGGTTAAAAATACAAGCAAATTACAGTTTGCAAGAGGCCAAGAAGCATGTTGATTTAAGTCACCTACATCATCTGGCGTTAGTCAGAGCCTAATACATTGATTTAACATATATCCAAAAAAAGGTAATGCCTTGAGGTAGCTAAAGAATTCAGCCTTAAAGGTGGTTTCAAAACGGTCAGTTTTTTAAAGAAGCGGAAAAGCTGGCTCAGATCTTCCAATGTCTTGAGATTTTCAGCCAGCTCAGCGTCAAAAACTCACTTCCCAATCCCCACCGGATAAGACTCAAACAAATACCCATCAAAATTAGGGTCATCCACATCTGATAGTTCAAGCAAACTCTGTTTCACATTTTCTAAATGTTGCCACATCGTTTGCTTCGCCGCTGCGGGATCTTTTTTGATCATAGCCGCTAAAATAGCCTGATGATCACTCAACCACGCTTTACGATAGTCGGTATTGGTAATCCGGCTATGTAACTTCACCCACATAGGATTATTCTCACGCCACGCCCAAGACTGCTTAAGCAATTCGACTAACATACTGTTATGCGTTGCCTGCGCGATGGCTAGATGAAACTCTCTATCACCGGATTCACTTTCTCCCGAAATCAGATCATTTTTCTCTTTTTCCAATGCGTTGCGCATATTGGCAATATCGACCGGAGTCACCTGGAGTGCCGCAAACTCAGCGATATTACTTTCCAATAATTGGCGCGCTTGTAATAACTCAAAAGGCCCTGCGGCATTGATAGTCGTATCGCTTGAATCAGAGCATGGCAGGCGGGTGAGATAAATACCTGAGCTTTTGCGTACTTCAATGAGGTTTTCCAATTCCAGTACAATTAACGCTTCACGAATAAGAGTGCGCGAAACGCCGAATTTTTCTGCAATTTCACGTTCTGTCGGTAGACGATCACCGGGATAATAATCCATATCTACAATCATCTGACGTAATGATTGGGCTACTTCATGATAGGGGCGCTTGGAGTCTGCAAAGTTCATCATTTAATGCCGCCGTAAGATAATATACTTAAATGAAACGACTAAAAATGATGTTATTCTAAGGCATCGATGCCAGAAATATAACCACCTATTCTTGTTACAATAGGTGGTTTTGAGAGAAAATTATTCTATTTTACGCACTCGATTTACCATTTCGAATAATTCCGGTTGGGTTTTAGCAATATCGTCATACATGGGTTTAACTGCGTCTTGAAAGAGGGTTTTATCCACGACAACAAACTCAACGCCTTGTTTTTCTGCTTTAGCACGCTCTTCCTTTTCTGATTTTTCCCAAAGTTGAATCATGTATTTTGAGGAGTTCAGAGCCGCTTTTTTCACAATCTCTTGCTGCTCAGTGGTTAATTTATTCAATGAATTGTTCGAGATTAACAGGACATCAGGGATCATCGTATGTTCATCCAGCGAAAAGAATTTTGTCACTTCACCATGGCGGCTTAGCGTAAAAGAAGTAATGTTGTTTTCAGCCGCGTCCACAACGCCCTGTTGCAATGCGGTATAGAGTTCACCATAAGCTAATGGCGTTGGGTTTCCTTCCAATCCTTTCACCATCGCAATTGCCGTTGGACTGGGTTGTACGCGAATTTTCAAGCTTTTTAGATCTTCTGGCGTTCTAATCGGTTTTTTCGCATAAAAACTGCGGGCGCCCGCATCATAATAAGTGAGACCAATAAATCCCATGTTTTGGCTTGAACTGAGGATTTCTTTACCGATATCGCTATTGATGACTTGTTGATAGTGCCCTTTATCGCGGAATAAATAGGGCAGGTTAAAAATGGAATAAGCCGGGGAGAAGGCTTCTAATTCTGCCGCATTGGATTTAGCAATATCCAGGGCACCGTTCTGCATCAATTCGATGGATTCACGTTGGTTGCCCAATTGAGAATCAGAGTAGATGCGAATACGGACTTCCCCGTTGGTTTTTTCTTTCACTTCGTCAGCAAACTGGGTCATGGCTTTATGAACAGCATGGTCTCGGTTCTGGTTATGGCTGAGTTTTAACGTTGTCACGGCGAAAGCCTGAGATGTTCCCAACATAAACATTACGCCTGCTGCTATGCCGACTATACCTAAAACCTGTCGTTTGTTGTTCCGCATGTTTGGTTCTCCAGAGATGAGTGTAGGTTTTTGTTATTTTCTTCTGCGGACAAACCATAATCAGATCTCACTTATTGGGCAAAGGGTAAAATCCAATTGGTCGATCTGAATCGCAAAAAACGGCATTATTGGTTGACCTTTTGAGTTTGTGATCTATCTCACCCTCTTTCAACTACTTATTTCAATGTTTTTAGTACGATCAGTATAGATTCTGATGTCTGTGTGGACTTTAATTGGTAAACCAAAATGACAGGAATCGGATAAATGAAAAACCTTGTAACGATGACCAATAAAAGTTTGGCATTTTTTACCATCTGCCTGCTGGTCTTTCTGGTTTTATGTGTGTCGTGGCAGGTAATTTCGCGCTATGTCTTAGATGCACCAAGCATTGAGACTGATGAATTAGCGCGTTATCTGTTTATGTGGATCGCAATGATTGGCGCTGCATATACAACCGGGCAACATCGTCACCTTGCTATCGATCTGTTGATGATGAAATTAACAGGAGTAAAGAAAAGTATTGTCGGTCTGATTATTCAGGCAGTAATTATTTCATTTTCTTCCATTGTGCTGCTTTATGGTGGCAGCCTTCTTGTTTCATCGACACTGGAAAATGGTCAAATCACACCTGTATTAGGTTGGAAGATGGGATACATCTATTTATGTTTGCCTATCAGCGGAATATTGATGATTTTCTATGCGCTCGTTGATGTGATCTCGATTCTTCAGCATTTTTCTGGTCAACCACCAGTTGTGTCTGAGAGTCATTAATTTGTGGAGATAAGGGGTTAGAGTATGGATTGGTATGTCATTGCCGCACTCTTTGGCACATTTGTAATATTACTGGTATTGAGTGTCCCTATTTCTTTTGCAATCGGCTTCTCTTCATTAGTTGCTATTACGATGACATTGCCGTTGGGATCTGCGATCACGGTTGTTGCACAACGTATGGCTGCGGGAGTAGATAACTTCTCTTTATTGGCGATCCCGTTCTTTATCCTGGCAGGAAATATTATGAACCAAGGCGGGATTGCTACGCGTTTGATCAATCTGGCTAAAGTGATTGGCGGCCGTTTGCCGGGATCATTAATGCACGTCAATATTATGGCGAACATGCTTTTCGGGGCAATTTCAGGCTCGGCAGTGGCATCTGCTGCTGCGGTCGGGGGGACAATGGCGCCGATGCAGAGAAAAGAAGGATACGATCCTGAGTTGTCTGCTGCTGTGAATATCGCTTCTTGTCCTTCTGGTTTACTGATCCCACCTAGCAATACCTTGATTGTGTACTCGTTGGTTTCGGGGGGGACATCTGTTGCTGCCTTGTTCTTAGCGGGTTATATCCCTGGCATTATTATGGGGATTTCACTCATGATTGTGTCTGCCATTATTGCCAAGAGGAAGCGCTATCCTGTTGCACCTCGGCCAACATGGAGCGAATTTTTTGATACAGCGTGGAAAGCAATACCGTCATTAATGCTCATTGTGGTGATTATGGGCGGAATTATTGCGGGGATCTTCACGGCGACAGAAGCTTCAGCCATTGCCGTTCTCTACAGTTTTATTCTCGCAGTAGTGATTTATCGTGAAGTGAATTTCAAACAACTGCCCAAAATTATTCTTGATTCTGCCGTTACTACATCGATTGTTTTACTGTTGATTGGCGTATCAATGGGCATGTCCTGGGCGATGGCCAATGCTGATCTGCCATATTTGATTGCGGATGCGTTGATGGCGGTTTCTGATAATCCACTGACCATCCTGCTGGTCATTAATATCATCCTGCTGATAGTGGGGATCTTTATGGATATGACACCTGCCATTTTGATCTTCACGCCTATTTTCTTACCCGTTGCGATGAGCATGGGTATCGATCCTGTTCATTTTGGCATCATCATGACGTTTAATCTGGCAATTGGGATTTGTACACCTCCCGTAGGCAGCGCTTTATTTGTGGGTTGCTCTGTGGGGGATGTGAGTATTGATAAGGTATTGAAGCCACTGTTACCAATGTATATCGCGCTGATCTCGGCGCTGGCACTGGTGACATATCTGCCGCAATTGAGTTTATGGTTACCTGAATTAGTCTTGAATTAGTTATAGGGGGAATTATGAAACAAACTTGGCGTTGGTATGGGCCTGAAGATCCCGTTTCATTAGCGGATATCCGTCAGGCAGGAGCAACAGGAATTGTGACGGCGTTGCACCATATTCCCAATGGCGGAATCTGGCCTATCGAAGAGATAGAACAGCGTAAGGCGCTGATTGAAGATAATCAACTTGAGTGGACAGTTGTAGAAAGCGTTCCCGTTCATGAAGATATCAAAACGCATACCGGGGAGTACGAACGATGGATCGAAAACTATCAACAAACCTTACGTAACCTCGCTGCCTGCGGGATTAAAACAATATGCTACAACTTCATGCCTGTTCTGGATTGGACTCGCACTGATCTCGAATATGAATTACCTGATGGCTCAAAAGCGCTGCGTTTTGATCAAATCGAATTTGCTGTCTTTGATATCCACATCTTGCAACGCCGTGGTGCAGAAAAAGCGTATTCCGATGCTGAAATTGTGCAGGCACAATCACGCTTCGCCTCAATGACCGAAGAAGAAAAACAAAAACTGACAAGCACGATCATCGCTGGTCTCCCCGGTGCAGAGGAAGGTTATACCTTAGAACAATTTCGCCAACACCTAACACGTTATACAGGGATTGATAAGGCCAAGTTGCGTGAGCACTTTGCTTATTTTCTGAAAAAGATCATTCCGGTTGCGGAAGAAATCGGTATCAAAATGGCCGTTCATCCTGATGATCCCCCGCGTGAGATCTTAGGCTTGCCACACATTGTTTCTACCATAGAGGATATGCGTTGGATAGCCGAAACGATAGACAGCAATGCCAATGGCTATACGATGTGCACCGGATCTTATGGCGTGCGCGCGGATAATGATTTGGTGCAGATGATCAAATCATTTGGCTCCCGTATCTATTTCCTCCATTTGCGCTCAACCCTACGGGAAGAAAACCCCTCCACGTTCCACGAAGCGGCACATCTTGCCGGTGATGTGGATATGTATGAAGTGATCAAAGCGGTCGCAGAAGAAGAACATCGCCGATTGGTAGCGGGTGAAAATCACCTGATTCCAATGCGGCCTGATCATGGTCATCAAATACTTGATGATTTAAAAAAGAAAACGAACCCCGGCTATTCAGCAATTGGCCGCCTGAAAGGGCTGGCTGAAATTCGTGGCCTTGAGTTGGGTATTCATCGTGCATTTTTCCCAAAATAATTTCTGGCCTTGAACCCTACAGGGGAGTGAATGAATGTCACTCATTGCCACTTATTTGTGAGTCGATTATGAAAAAAAATCTTGTCAGTGCGATAACGTCTGTCCAATACCCTCGCTGGACAACCGAACGTTTGACTTCCCGTATGGTGCATTTAGGCTGCGGTGCGTTTCATCGGGCGCATCAGGCACTTTATACGCATCATGTATTAGAACAAACAGACAGTGATTGGGGATTTTGTGAAGTTAATCTGATGCTAAACGATACTTCACTGATTGAAAATCTGAAAAAACAGTCCATGCGCTATCACGTTGCAGAGAAAGGGGGAGAGGAGGTCACATTAAAAATTATTGGTTCGATGAAAGAAGGGATGCACCCATTAATTGATGGTGTTCAGGCAATTATTGAAAAAATGGCGCATCCGGATGTCGCCATCATCTCTTTGACCATCACCGAAAAAGGCTATTGTACCGATGCCGCGACAGGGCATTTAGACACCAATAATGAATTGATTATTAAAGATATTGCCAATCCTACTGTGCCAAGATCAGCCATCGGGTACATTACTGCGGCATTAAAATTGCGTTTTGAACGAAGCCTACCTGCGGTGACGATTTTGTCGTGCGATAACGTTCGGGAAAATGGGCATGTTGCCCGTGAAGCCGTATTGGGTCTGGCGCGTTTGCAGGACGAAAAATTGGCACAATGGATAGAAAACCAAGTGACATTTCCCTGTACGATGGTGGATCGTATTGTGCCGGCAGCCACACCAGAAACGTTAACTGAAATTGCCCAACATCTGGGCGTTGAAGATCCTTGTGCTATTGCCTGCGAACCTTTTCGTCAATGGGTGATTGAAGATAACTTTGTCAATGGGCGTCCAGATTGGGATCTGGCCGGTGCGCAATTTGTGGACGATGTGGTGCCATTTGAAATGATGAAATTGCGCATGTTAAATGGCGCTCATTCATTTCTGGCCTACCTGGGCTATTTAGGCGGTTATGCGCATATTTCCGATACGATGACAAATGCTGATTATCGTCAGGCAGTGTACGCACTGATGCTGAATGAACAAGCCCCAACCCTATCGATGCCAGAAGATACCGACTTAGTCGCTTATGCGGATAACCTGATCGAACGGTTCGCTAATCCAGCGTTAAAACATCAGACATGGCAAATTGCGATGGATGGCAGCCAGAAATTGCCACAACGTATGCTTGATTCCATTGAATGGCACCTTGTGCAGGGAAGTGATTATCGTCATTTAGCGCTCGGTGTGGCGGGTTGGATGCGTTATATCAGTGGCGTGGATGAACAAGGCCAACCCATTGATGTGCGTGATCCATTAAAAGCGGCTTTTGCGGCGATTTTTGCCAAATATGGTCATTCTGTTGCTGTGGCGGAAGAGGTGGTGAAAGAGCTACTGGCAATTGAATCGATCTTTGGTAAGGAATTGGTAAAAAACCGTGACTTTGTCGATAACGTAACCAAGGCTTACCAGAACCTACTGAATGTTGGCGCACGCCAAGCGGTTGCGACTCTTTAGGCCATGAGGAAAACATGATGAAAACCTTTATGTGTGAAGATTTCCTGTTAAATAATGACGTTGCCCGCAGCCTTTATCATGATTATGCGGCGTTGATGCCTATTTATGATTATCACTGTCATCTCAATCCAAAAGAGATTGCGCAAAACCGCCGTTTTCATAACCTTGGTCAAATCTGGTTGGAGGGCGATCATTATAAATGGCGGGCGATGCGTGCGGCAGGGATTGAAGAGGCGCTGATTACCGGCACTGAAAGCAGTGATTATGAAAAATACCTCGCATGGGCGAAAACGGTTCCTCTGACGATCGGCAATCCGCTTTATCACTGGACACATCTGGAATTGCGACGCCCATTTGGCATTAGCGGAAAATTATTTGGGCCTGACACCGCAGAGGCTCTCTGGCACGAGGCGAACGAGAGACTCTCTCAGCCTGAATTTTCTGCCCGTGGCATTATGCAGCAAATGCAGGTACGAATGGTTGGAACAACGGATGATCCCATTGATTCTCTCGAATATCATCAACAGATTGCCAAAGATAAAGACTTTACCATCAAAGTATTACCAAGCTGGCGTCCAGACAACGTCTTCAAAATTGAGTTGCCGGGTTTTTGTGACTATCTTGAACGATTAGGAGAAGTTGCAGATGTCTCTATCGGGTGTTTTGCTGATTTATTGCAGGCGTTAGAGCGTCGCCTTAAACACTTTCAGGATCACGGCTGTGTGGCATCGGATCATGGAATTGAACAGTTGCGTTATGCGCCAATCCCTGACGAAAAAGTGTTAGACATCATTTTGCAAAAGCGCAGACAAGGGCAATTACTCAGCGAATTAGAAATAGCACAATTCACGACAGCGGTGCTGGTTTGGTTAGGGAAGCAGTACGCGACACGCGGCTGGGTCATGCAAATACATATTGGCGCTTTGCGCAATAACAACACGCGTATGTTTAATCTGTTAGGGTCGGACAGCGGCTTTGATTCCATTGGGGATAATCCTATCGCTTACCCATTATCACGCTTGCTGGATGAGATGGATAAAACAGACGAATTACCGAAAACCATTCTCTATTGCTTAAACCCCCGCGATAATGAAGTGATCGCGACCATGATTGGCAATTTTCAGGGCGGGATCCTTGCACAAGATGGGAAAAGTATCGGGGGAAAAATCCAATTTGGATCGGGCTGGTGGTTTAACGATCAAAAAGATGGCATGCAGCGCCAATTAGAACAACTCTCTCAGTTAGGCTTATTAAGCCAGTTTGTCGGTATGCTGACAGATTCACGCAGTTTTTTATCTTACACCCGACATGAATATTTTCGTCGCATTCTCTGCAATATATTGGGGAATTGGGTCGAAAATGGCGAAATTCCCCATGATGAAAAAATGTTGGGACAGATAGTTCAAGATATCTGCTTCAATAATGCTGAACGTTATTTTCAGGTCGTGAAGGATTAAAGGATGCAGATGCGGAAAATTGCCCTGATTGGCGAATGTATGATTGAGCTAAATGGCATCCCATTTGGTGCCATGACACAAAGCTATGGCGGTGATGTGCTGAACAGTGCGGTCTATCTGGCTCGCGCTGGAGGCGATATGCTTGATGTCCATTTCGTCACGGCAATGGGAACGGATCCCTTGAGTGAAGGCATGATCTCACGCTGGCAGCAAGAGGGCATTAATACTTCGTTAGTGTTACGTGATAGCGCACATCAGCCCGGTTTATACCTGATCCAACTCAATGAAAAAGGTGAACGCACGTTTCTTTACTGGCGCAATAACTCGGCGGCGCGTTATCTCTTGCAGCATTCTGATTACCCCATATTGCGCCAGCAATTGCAGAACATGGATGTGCTCTGTCTCAGCGGGATCAGTTTGGCTATTTTGCCTGAAAATGATCGCCAATTGCTGCTCATTGATTTGAAACAGTTATCTTCTGAAGGGAAAGTGATTTTCTTTGACAGTAATTATCGTCCGGCCTTATGGGGAAATAAAACGCAAGCCCGTGAGTGTTATCAGCAAATGTATGCCATCACGGATATTGCATTAGTCACTGACGATGATGAAGCGCGTCTCTGGGGAGATACTTCAACTGAGGAAAGTTTTCATCGCCTGAAAAGAATGGGGGTTAAACAAGCCATTATCAAAGCGGGTAAACGGGGCTGTTTTTATCGTGACTTAAGCGGTTGCAATGCCACACAACATATTAAGACTCAACCTGTTACACCTGTCGTTGATACCACTTCGGCAGGTGATGCTTTTAATGCGGGTTTTATCGCGGGGCTGTTAAATGGGAAATCTGTTCATGATTCAGCATTAATGGGGCATCAGCTCGCAGGGGTTGTGATCCAGCATAAAGGGGCGATTATCCCGCAGGCTGCGACACAAGGGGTTACCGCACGTTTTTTTAATTCGAACGAAATCGGAGGGAATAAAAATGCAAGAGATGATGATACGTCTGCGTCAGATTAAAATCGTGCCTGTGATAGCCATTGAAGAGGCCAGAGATATCATTCCTCTTGGTCACGCATTAGCAGACAACGGCCTGCCTGTGGCTGAAATCACATTTCGTACCAAGAGCGCCGCCGAAGCGATTAGCCTGCTGAAAGCTGAGCGGCCAGATATGCTAATCGGTGCAGGTACCGTGCTTCATCGTGAACACGCTCGTCAGGCAAAAGTAGCAGGGGCAGAATTTGTCGTCTCACCGGGACTTAACCCAAACACCGTACAAGCGTGCCAGCAAATCGGCATCCCTATCATTCCCGGCGTAAATAACGCCAGCACGATCGAACAAGCGCTGGAATTAGGCATCGATTTTGTCAAATTCTTCCCTGCTGAACCATCGGGTGGAATTACGATGATTAAAGCATTACTTGCACCGTACCCACAGTTACAAGTTATGCCAACAGGTGGGATCAGTGTTAAGAACATTCACGATTATCTTGCTATTCCACAAATTGTTGCATGTGGTGGCTCCTGGATGGTCAGCCCACAGTTGATTCGAGATAAGGAGTGGAAGAAGGTTGGTGAATTGGTGAGGGAGGCGGTGGAGTTGGTAGGCTTGCTGTGATGGAGTTATGTGTTGCTCCAACAAACCCAAACTCTACACATTGTGTATGCCCCCAAAAAAATAAACCGCCACAGAATGTCATTATTCAAAAATATAGAGATATCAGCGGCGGTTTAATTAGAGTCAGAATATTGGTGGTAAACCAAGTTCTTTTAAGAATTGATTATGTGTTTCTGTTGCCTTAGCAGCCTTTTTTTCCAATTCGGTTAATTCTGCATGTACGGCTAGCAAATCAATTTTTTCTTCTGGTTTGGCAGTACTTACGTAGCGAGAAATATTCAAGTTGTAATCGTTTTTCTCAATTTCATCCATTGATACACGGCGGGAATAACGATCTTCTTCCTCGCGGAACCGGTATGTTTCGACAATTTTATCGATGTGCTCTGGTAGTAAGCGGTTTTGGCGTTTACCTTTTTCAAAGTATTCACTGGCATTGATGAATAATACATCATCTGGTTTTTTGCACTTTTTCAGCACGAGAATACAAACCGGAATACCAGTTGAGAAAAATAAGTTGGCTGGTAAACCTATTACCGTGTCGATATTGCCATCTTTTAACAGCTTGGTACGGATGCGTTCTTCAGCCCCTCCACGGAACAATACGCCATGAGGTAGAATAATAGCCATGGTGCCTTCATCACTTAGAAAGTGAAATCCATGCAGTAGGAAAGCAAAATCTGCCGCGGATTTAGGAGCCAGACCGTAATTTTTAAAACGGAAGTTTTTGCCAAGTTCCTCTTTTGGTTCCCAGCGATAGCTGAAGGGAGGATTCGCTACTATAGCATCGAATTCCAGCTTTTTGGCAGGGTTCATTTCATTCAGAATATCCCAATCGTTCAGTAGTGAATCGCCATGGAAAATTTCAAATTCTGAATCTTTCACGCCATGTAGCAGCATATTCATGCGAGCTAAGTTGTAGGTAGTAATATTTTTCTCTTGCCCGTAAATTCTGCCAATACCATGTGGGCCGAGTTGTTTACGCACGTTCAGTAGTAAGGAACCAGAGCCACAGGCGAAATCCAGTACTTTGTTGAGTTTTTTTTTGGGGCCGGTAGCTGGTTTTTGGCTGTCGAGAGTAACGATCTTGGATATTATCGTTGACAATGGTTGTGGAGTATAAAATTCACCCGCTTTTTTACCACTATTTGCAGCAAATTCACCAATTAAGTATTCATAGGCATCACCCAAGATATCACTATCAGTAGAAAATTGAGCAATACCTTTAGCAATTGCGGAAATAACTGCACAAAGTTTATCATTACGGGTAGTGTAATCTTTACCCAGTTTGTCGGAGCTAAGGTTAATCTCTGAGAAGAGTCCTTTAAACGTACTTTCAAAGGATTGATTTTCAATATACTTAAAGCCATCCCCTAAAGTATCTAATAAATCATTATGTTGAGTTCTTGCTAATTCGGCAATGTTGCTCCATAGGTATTGAGGTTCGATAACATAATGCACTTTGCGGCGCATTTGCTTTTCAAATTCATTGATATCCTTAGGATTATTTTCATACCAAATATCTAAAGGCGTTCTTCTTTTCTTCTTAAGTGCTTGTTCATCATCAGATGTGAGCACGGCATCAGGTGGAAGTTCAGGATAATCAGCTCCTAACTCTTTTTTAGCCGCTGTTTCATAGTTATCTGACAAATAACGTAAGAAAAGAAACGATAACATATAGTCACGAAAGTCATCGGCATTCATGGCACCACGTAATTTATCTGCGATATCCCAGAGTGTTTTACCTAGTCTATTGAGTTCTTGTTGAGTCATGGTTGCTTCACTTATTTAGTTGTTTCGGTACTCATCTCTGGTAAATCAAATTGATAACGTTCCAGAAAAGCGCTTAAAATATTTTTGAAAAGTTTTTTGGTGTCTTCACCCATTTCTTTCGGATCGTAGGCCGAGTATTTGCCATGACTAAGCAAGTTTAGTGCACGAGCGTATAATACTTCATCTTCAATTCCATGAATACAGACAGAAAAATCTTTGAAGCCAAAAAAGGTTGCCGTTTTTTCTAAAATACTACGTAGCATATTGAAATGGTGGGTATAGAGTTGGCCTGATTCTAATGCTTTCTGTAACTCACTAAGCATGGCAACATGATGAAAAAAAGGTGTGTCATCGGTTGCACGTAAAGTATAGTCATTTGAATCGTTGCGACGATGTAAGAAATAGGCTTTATGCGATGTTTTCTTCAGTTCGTTACACATTACATTAAAAAATAGGCTATGGTGTGATGAAATCACCGTTTTCACCCGCTGGGTTCCACGTTTTAGCAGTTGTGCTAAATCACTTGCAACAGCGATTGCATTATTATCATCCAATGAGGAGATTGGATCATCAATATAAAAATATTTAACCCAGTTGTAAGCTTCTGCACCATCAATAGTTAATTCACAAATAGCCAGAAAAATACACCAGATGAAAATATTTTCTTCCCCGCGTGATACTTTAATATGACTACTATCACCATTTAAAAAAGTGATTGTCCATTTTTCATAATCGATTTTGAAGTCAAATTCAGCATACCGCTCCAGATAAGAAAAGATCCTTTCTTCGAGCGCCAGTTCTTTAAACCCATTAAAGAAATTGGAGTCTGAGTTGATCTTAAGCACGCGTTCAGTATTGTTGCTTAAATCGTTGTCCCAATAAAATAAGTCCTCGGTATAGGCATTAAAATACAGGGTATCTCTATCAACTCCCTTTTTTCGTTTACCGGCGTCTTTAAACTCCATAGAAAGGCGGGTTTTTCCAGTGCCATTGTAAGCGTAAAGCAAAACAAAGTTAGCACCGCCGTTATTGGTGTCTCGCAAATCGTCGCGCAACCGAGTCACCAATTTTCTCATATTGTTATATTTATTAATTCTGGGTTTGTTGCTCATTTTTTCTCCTCATTAATGGAGGGGAATAATTGCTGCATAAGACCTTTTTTATGATTTTTCAGTGAATCAAGTTTTTGGGTTTGTACTGTGATTAGCTCGTCGATGGATGAAAGGCAATCGGCGATTTTTTGTTGTTCTCTCAAATTGGGGATATATAAAATCATTTCTTTTATCTGCCCAACAGAAACTACATTTTTGATTGCTCCACCGGCGGACTGAGATAACAGTTTTTCTTGATTATTTGATAATTCTAAAGTTAGTTTTATAAATCTATGGTCTTGTCCTTTATGAACAGTTAATTTTAAAAGCGCTTGATTAATAATTCCTTTTTTATAATCTTGGGGGATTGTTGCAAATTTCCCCATAGTACCAGAACAACTCATGATTATGTCATTTGGGAGTACTAAAAATCTTTTCAGTTCATTGTACTTTTCTTCTGTAATGTAATATCTGAAGGAATCAAAATGTTGATGAATAGCATGCGATTGTTCATAAACTGCGTAGCCATTTTTGACAAAAATATCTTTTTTGAGAGCGCCTCCAAATGGACCTCTCACAAATTTACAGATTTCACCAAATTGCTGTTCGGACCATTTATCCGCATATCGAAATTCAGGAAAACGTAGTTTAGGCACAGTTTCACCTTCAGCCGGAAATAACTGCTGCATCAAGCCTTTTTTATGGTTTTTGAGTGCGTCAAGCTTTTGGGTTTGTGCAATGATTACTTCGTCAATGGATGAAAGGCAATCAGCAATTTTTTGTTGTTCTTCAAGTTTTGGTACAAATACTTCTATTTTTCCGATGGTTGTTTTCGATAAACTTGGGATCCCGCCTGCTTCGTTGTGATCGAGCCAATTAATGTTTTGAAATATTGAATAAATAAATTTTGGCAAACAATCCTTGAAAAAGTGTGTATAGAAGAGTGTATCAACGGTCCAAAATTTTCCAGTAAGAAACAGCGGGTTATTTATCGTTCCTTTTCTTCCAATGCAGGCGCTTTCCCCATCATACAAATAATCATTCACTGATAGCATGTAGCCACCAGAACCGTAAACAGGTATATCACCTGTGGATAGATGTTTGTAATCTTTTCCGCTTCCAATCTTAAGTAGATTGTCCAGTGATTTTTTTGTCCATTTTTCTGCATCCTTAAATTCAGGAAAACGTCTCTCAGGCACAAGTGCTTTTTTTGCTTGCCTACTCATACGCCGCTAACCCCGAAACCTCTCGCCCTTGGGCTAGTTTTTTTAACATTGGTACTAAATCTTCCATTAGTGCCAGTTCTTTTTGAGTTCTGGCTTTCCAGCCCAGATCTAACGGAGCTAATAAATCACTCAATTGTTCACCATCAAAAATCATACGGTTCATAATACTATCTACAAAGAATTGCAAGGCTTGATATTCCAAACCATGTTTGTTAGCTATTTCAGCCAAAGCATTTGCTGATTTGGCATCTTTAAAGGCTTGATAGCCTTCACGAATTTCTTTTTCACTTAATCCCTTATCCACTTTTAGGCTATTAATATATGCGATGATGTCTTCTCGCTCATCCATCAAATTAGCACTGGAACTGAGCAAGTTGATAAGCTGCTCGCGAGTCATTTTTTGTTTATCTGTTTTTTGGGTGTATTTGGCGATTAACCCCATGATGTAGTCGTAATCGATCACTGCTGATGCAAAAAGTACAAACTCAAAATCCAGTTGTTGAACTGTATCGTTTGCATCTTTTCCTTTGTCTTGTCGCGCTCTCAGGCGTTGAGCTGTTTCCAGATATATCCCTTTAAAAGCGCGTAGAGTGTCTTCGGGCAACAACTGTTCAATGTCTTGGCTTTGTTCTTCACTTAGGTCAGTATATTGATCAAGCTGGGTTTTCAGGCGCTGTACTTCCTTAAACAGGTTAATAAATTCTCCACGTGCATTGTCACCTTTAATATTAGCGACTTGCTCAGGTACACAAGGTAATCCCTGAGATCGCATAAATGTATCGAGTTTTTTGAGCGCTTTTTCCAGTTTGCCAATAACTTTAGGGGCAGGATCAACCAACCAGATTTCTTTGGCACGGTTATTATCTTTGCCAGAAAACAGAGCAATGGCTTCATTTACCGCATCTTCCTGACAACGAAAATCCAACACATTGCCATAAGGTTTTGTGTCGTTAAGTACACGATTGGTGCGCGAGAAGGCTTGAATCAAACTGTGATATTTGAGATTTTTGTCTACATACAGGGTATTAAGGTACTTAGAATCAAAGCCAGTAAGCAGCATATCGACCACAATAACAATGTCGATTTTGTTTTTATGTGGATAATCCTGATTGGAATATTGTTGGAATTTAATGCGATCCTGCACATCCTGATAGTACAGATCAAACTCATTAATACTATGGTTGGCTCCGTACTGTTTGTTGTAGTCGGCAATGATGGTTTTAAGCGCCTGTTTCTTTTCATCCGGATCTTGTTCGTTATCCGCTTTTTCCTGTGGCAAGTCTTCTTGAATTTGTTGTACGTCTTTGTTGCCTTCTGCCGGAGGTGAAAAGACACAAGCTATGTTCAGCGGTTGATAGCTGTCATCTTCTACCTTTTTTTGTTCTTGTGCTTCTTTAAACAATTTGCAGTATTCAATGGCATTATTGATAGACGCAGTCGCTAAGATCGCATTAAATCGGCGTGAATTGGTCGCCGTATCGTGTTTTTTTAATATGGCTTCGACTACTGCTCGTTGCGATAAGGTATCACTAGCTTTGGGTTTGGTACGACTTTCTGGTTTGAAATAGTCAATGTGGAAGCGCAGCACATTCCTATCATCAATGGCGTTAGTTATGGTGTAAGAGTGCAGCTCTTTTTCGAAAATATCTTCCGTAGTTTTATAAGATGCTTCGGTGCCATCTATTTTTTTGTAGATAGCGTTGTCTTCAAAAATTGGCGTACCGGTAAAACCAAATAACTGGGCATTGGGAAAGAACGTTTTAATAGCTTGGTGGTTGTCTCCAAATTGTGAACGGTGACATTCGTCAAAAATAAAGACGATGCGTTTGTCACGTAGAGGTTTTAAGCGTTCTTTATAGGTGAGTTGCCCCTTTTGTCTACTTTTTTTGTTTTGCTTACTATTTTCGTCCAGTGCTAAACCTAATTTTTGGATGGTTGTAACAATCACTTTATCGGCATAATCTGCTGATAGCATGCGCTGCACCAATGTTTCGGTATTGGTGTTTTCTTCTACACAGCCCTCTTGAAATTTATTAAATTCTTCACGGGTTTGGCGATCAAGATCCTTACGGTCGACTACAAATAGGCATTTTTCAATATCAGGATTGTCTTTGAGTAGTGTAGATGTCTTAAAAGATGTCAGTGTCTTCCCGCTACCTGTGGTGTGCCAGATGTAACCATTACCTCTGTTTTGATGAATACAATCGACTATGGCTTTTACCGCATAAATTTGGTACGGGCGCATAATCATCAGCTTTTGTTCACTTACCACTAATACCATGTAGCGGCTGATCATTTGTCCTAAGGTACATTTGGCTAGGAATTTGTCGGCAAAGTCGTGTAAGTGGACAATTTTGTTATTGTTTTCATCTGCGAGTTGATAGATAGGCAAAAAACGTTCGTCAGCATTAAAGCCGAAGTGCTGAGTATGGTTATTAGCAAAGTAGTAAGTATTGCATTCATTGCTGACAATAAATAACTGCATAAAACAGAGCAATGTATTGGTGTAACCGTTGCCAGGATCATTTTTATAATCAACGATTTGCTGCATAGCACGGCGCGGGCTGATATGGAGTGTTTTCAGCTCAATTTGCACTACGGGTACACCGTTGATAAGTATCATTACGTCATAACGGTGGTAGCTATTATCGGTATTGATGCGCAGTTGATTGATAACTTCGAATTCGTTTTTACACCAATCTTTGATGTTAACCAAAGTGTATTGTAGTGGTGTGCCATCCTCCCGAATAAAGGTATTACGTTCACGCAAGGTTTTGGCTGCGGTGAACACCTCTGCATTGACAATCTCATCGCGTAAGCGGGCAAATTCCGAATCGGTCAGCTCAACTCTGTTGAGCGCTTCGAATTTTTTACGAAAATTCTGCTCAAGAGACTCACGATCACGGATATCACGGCGATAGGTATATTTAAGTTCGGATAATTTTTGGATTAATTTTTGTTCGATTTGATTTTCTTTTAGTGTCATTTGAGACGCTCTTTTTATACAACCAAAAGACCTTGTAGCGCTAGCCATTGCAAGCGGTACATTATCGTTGATTTGATCGAGAATACTAGGGCTGTTTGCCTTCTGTGCGCAATAACGTACTCAGTCCGATTAGCAATTACACAATTATAATGTTAGTACGAGTATGCTGATGTCATTTTGTTAGAGTTTGTACTATTGATAGGAAGTGTTTAGTTTTGGTAAAAGCTTTCACTAACTCATTGATAATTAATTCACTATAAAACTTCTTATCTATCCTATGATTCTTATTTTTCTGCTAACTGGCTGTTTTTTCCTAGTATTGTTATAGCGTGAATCGTATTAGTAATTATTTATGCCAGAAAATACTTGAACAAGAAATCTACAACTCACATCAATACCGTAAAGAATGGTGATGAGATAAATTACTATTAAAGGTAAACAGCACCTGTTTTAGTAAGTAATAATCCGATTAAACAGCAATACCTGTATATCTTATTTTGGATGAAGAATAACATGGGTAACAACGGCATCTTAAGACTCATAAGAATCAATCACTCTATAGATATTTTGAGTATTGCATTCACGATAGTTTGTTACATCTAATTTATCCCGTTCAGGTGATATTTGGCAATAAGTTGGCAAAAATTGACTTTTTTATCAAATTCTTTTGTTCGTAAATACGATTAAATATCACTTAAATAATATTTAATAGTTTCCGTATGCTCAATTTAAATATCAGGCATTTTTTCCTAATCATTTATTAATTCACCGAGCTGCCAACAATTGATCACGTGAATATAGTATTCCTGAATCTTTATCTTTTTGAGACATTGCCAATAGTTTCAGTAATGCAATTGCAATGTTAATAAATTAATAGATCCCAATGATTGCCAGTATAAAAAGAGAGCCAGAATACCACAACAAGGGCATGAACACTTGAATCTGTTGGATGGCTCGGCGAGCAGGGCGTTGATGGTGATAGGGTTTGCTTTGAATACCTGACTGAATTTATTGAAAAAACAATATTTTTCCAATTCAAAAATATTCGACATAAAACTATTTCAATCTGGTAATATTCGGAGCAAAATAAGGTGCGCTGTTATCATTTATAAAATAGTAATAAAAAATGACATATTGTCATTGTTTCGGCTTTCAATTTGGGCTTACTGCGTTTATTATGCGCGCTTCGTAATTTCAACCGGCGCCACTGGCTTTGAGCTTTAGCGGAGAAATGATGCTTCCTGCTAGCTAACACAGTCTTTTCCCGTGGCGGTTCTATCTGCATTATTCCAAGGGATAGATGATAGCATAAATGACTGAGAATACCTCTCTGACACCACTTGTTGAATTGAAAGCCTTAAGTAAGGGCTTCGACGACAAACAAGTTATTTCACAGCTCGATCTGACAATCAATGATGGCGAGTTCCTGACCATTCTTGGGCCATCCGGTTGTGGCAAAACCACAGTACTCCGTCTGATTGCCGGGCTGGAAGATGCGGACTGCGGCAAGATTTTACTGGAAGGGCTGGATATTACCGATATCCCGGCCGAGCACCGTCACGTTAATACGGTCTTCCAAAGTTATGCCCTGTTCCCCCATATGACCGTATTTGAAAACGTCGCTTTTGGCCTTCGAATGCAGAAAACACCGGAAAAAGAGATTGCTCCGCGTGTTGAGGAAGCATTGCGCATGGTTCAGCTTGAAGAGTTTGCCCAGCGTAAACCCGCTCAGCTTTCCGGTGGTCAGCAGCAGCGTGTGGCAATTGCCCGTGCGGTTGTGAATAAACCCAAGGTCTTGCTGTTGGATGAATCACTGTCCGCACTCGATTACAAATTGCGCAAACAGATGCAAAATGAGCTGAAAGCGCTTCAGCGCAAGCTCGGTATTACCTTTATCTTCGTTACCCATGATCAGGAAGAAGCGCTGGTCATGTCAGACCGTATCGTGGTGATGCGTGACGGACGGATCGAACAGGATGGTTCTCCGCGTGAGATTTATGAAGAGCCGAAAAACCTGTTTGTTGCCCGTTTTATCGGCGAAATCAATATCTTTGATGCCGAAGTGTTGCATCGTATTGATGAACAACGGATACGCACCAATGTCGAAGGCCACGAATGTGATATTTTCACCGCACTGCCAGTGACGGTCGGGCAAACGCTGAAAGTGTTGCTGCGCCCGGAAGATCTGCGTGTGGAAGAGATCAATAACGGTGAGCAAGTATCGGGTTTGATTGGTTATGTCCGTGAACGTAACTACAAGGGCATGACGCTGGATTCTGTGGTCGAAATGGAAAATGGTAAAATGGTTATGGTGAGCGAATTCTTTAATGAAGACGATCCTGATGTTGACCATTCCCTGAACCAGAAGATTGCCGTCACTTGGGTAGAAAGCTGGGAGGTTGTGCTGGTCGATGAAGAAGACGCGTAAACTATTCCAGAATGTCGTCATTACGGGCGTGGTATCGTGGTTGATGCTGTTCGTCTTTCTGCCGAACCTGATGATCATCGGAACCAGCTTCCTCACCCGTGATGATGCCAATCTGGTACAGATGGTATTTTCACTGGATAACTACACCCGGTTGTTCGATCCGCTGTATGCCGAAGTGTTGCTACATTCGCTGAATATGGCAATTGTGGCGACGTTGTGCTGTCTGGTGATTGGTTATCCGTTCGCTTTTTTTCTGGCACGAATGCCGAAGAAACTGCGTCCGCTCATGCTGTTTTTGCTGATTGTACCGTTCTGGACGAACTCGTTAATCCGTATTTATGGCTTGAAGATGTTCCTCAGTACCCGTGGCTATTTGAATGATTTTCTGCTGTGGGTGGGGATTATCGATAAGCCGCTGCGCATTATGTATACCCCTGAAGCGGTTGTGTTGGGGCTGGTTTATATCTTGCTGCCGTTTATGGTGATGCCGCTCTATTCCAGCATTGAGAAGCTGGATAATTCCTGTCTGGAAGCGGCGCGCGATTTAGGGGCGGGTAAGTTACAGACCTTTATCCGCATTATCGTACCACTGACGATGCCGGGGATTATTGCGGGTTGTCTGCTGGTACTGCTGCCTGCGATGGGGCTGTTCTACGTGGCTGACTTGATGGGCGGGGCGAAAAATTTGCTGATCGGTAACGTGATTAAGAGCCAGTTTCTCAATATCCGCGATTGGCCGTTTGGGGCGGCGACCAGCATCTGTCTGACGCTGGTGATGGGGCTGATGTTGTTGGTTTACTATCGGGCGGCTAAGCTGCTGAACAAGAAGGTAGAACTGGAATGATCGGACGCCTGTTGCGCGGTGGCTTCATGACCATCGTTTATGCTTACCTGTATATCCCGATTATTATTCTGCTGGTAAGTTCGTTTAACCAGTCACGCTTTGGCATTAACTGGCAGGGTTTTACCACTGAGTGGTATAGCCTGCTGTTCTCCAATGACAGCCTGCTACAAGCGGCAGGCCACTCCCTGACGATGGCGGTAGCATCCGCCACGTTTGCCACGCTGATTGGTTCCCTGACTGCGGTTGCCCTGTATCGTTACTCGTTCCGTGGCAAAAAGTTTGTTGGCGGTATGTTGTTTGTCGTGATGATGTCACCGGATATCGTGATGGCGATTTCATTACTGGTGCTGTTTATGCTGCTCGGCATCTCACTTGGATTCTGGTCACTGCTGTTTTCGCACATCACTTTCTGCCTGCCGTTTGTGGTTGTGACGGTTTATTCCCGCCTGAAAGATTTCGATGTCAAAATGCTGGAGGCGGCGCGCGATTTGGGGGCAGGTGAACTGACTATCCTGCGTAAAATTATCCTGCCATTGGCGATGCCGGCAGTGATGGCAAGTTGGTTACTGAGCTTTACCTTGTCGATGGATGATGTGGTCGTTTCCTCATTTGTAACAGGGCCAAGTTATGAAATCCTGCCACTGAAGATCTATTCCATGGTCAAAGTCGGGGTTTCGCCGGAAGTTAACGCATTAGCAACGATTTTGTTAATTATGTCGTTGGTTCTGGTATTGATTAGCCAATTTGTGATGCGTGATCGCACCAGTAAATCCTAAGCTTCTCTATGCAGCGTGGTTGCAGGTTGGCCACGCTTTTCTTATTTTTTGTCCCTGTTTTCCCCCTTGCCCCATAGTTAAGCAATTTGAATAAACGTCAATAAGGGTTAACCTCTGGCCGTTTTTACTGTTAATTCAACTCATTCTGGATCGTCATAAACTTTCACTCCGTTATTTTGTGTGTAATATGCGCTCGATTATAATATCGTACAATTAATTCTTACAAATCGTACAATGCGTAATCCTATAAGCTAACAAGCGGCTTTACCCTATAAAATGCGGCTTTTATAATAGCTTTTTTTGGGGGGTAGGTTCATGTTGAACCTATATACGATACTAACGCACTGACTGCGTGGAAAGCATGACATGAAAAAGTGGTTTTATCTGTTAGCCGCTGGGATGATGGCATTAAGCATGGGTTTGGTGAATACCGCTTCTGCTAATGATGGCAAGACGCTGTATTTCTACAACTGGACTGAATATGTTCCGCCGGGTTTGCTCAACCAGTTCACTAAAGAAACTGGGATTAAGGTGATTTATTCCACCTATGAATCCAATGAGAGCATGTATACCAAGCTGAAAACCTATAAAGACGGCGCTTACGATTTAGTGGTTCCATCCACTTACTTTGTCTCAAAGATGAGTAAAGAAGGGATGTTGCAAAAAATCGATACAAGTAAATTGAGCAACTTCCATCATCTTGATCCTAACTTGCTGCATAAGTCTTTTGACCCGAATAACGATTATTCGATTCCTTATATTTGGGGCGCAACGGCGATTGGCGTCAACAGCGATAATATTGATCCTAAGACTATTTCTTCCTGGGCTGATTTTTGGAAGCCAGAGTACAAAAGCAGCTTAGTACTGACTGACGATGCGCGCGAAGTCTTCCAAATGGCGCTGTTGAAATTGGGATATTCCGGTAATACTACCGATCCAAAAGAGATTGAAGCTGCTTATCAGGAACTGAGAAAATTGATGCCAAACGTACTGGCATTTAACTCTGATAACCCAGCCAATCCATTTATGGAAGGTGAGGTTGATATCGGCATGATGTGGACTGGCTCTGCTTATGTTGCGCGTCAGGCTGGCACACCTGTTGATATTATCTGGCCGAAAGAAGGCGGGATTTTCTGGATGGATAGTCTGGCTATTCCGGCGAATGCCAAGAATATCGATGGTGCAATGAAGTTGATTGATTTCTTGTTACGTCCAGAAATTGCGGCACAGGTTGCCAAGAAAATTGGTTATCCAACTCCGAACTTGGGTGCGAAAAAATTACTGTCGA
This sequence comes from Xenorhabdus sp. PB62.4, assembly GCF_014467285.1. Classification (NCBI taxonomy): domain Bacteria; kingdom Pseudomonadati; phylum Pseudomonadota; class Gammaproteobacteria; order Enterobacterales; family Morganellaceae; genus Xenorhabdus; species Xenorhabdus sp. PB62.4. The sequence goes on from NZ_NKHR01000001.1 coordinate 46,722, forward strand.
AAGCAATGGCAGAAGATAAATCTTTGTATCCCGATGAAGCTGTGATCCAGAAAGGGGAATGGCAGAATGATGTTGGCAATGCCAATATCCTGTATGAAGAGTATTTCCAGAAATTGAAAGCAGGTCAGTGATCTGACATTCAGTTGAATTATTGGGGGAGCTTTGGCTCCCCTTTTTAATATATTTGCAGGTTATTCTTTAAAAACCTGATTACGATGCCAGGTGATGAAATTTTCCAACGGATAATAGTCTTTGTTTTGGGGAAGTAATATAGGTTGTTTTGCAAAACTCCAAAAAAGCTGCTTAACCATTCGGCCGCCATTAATACTTTCTGAAACCAGTAAATTCATATTATTGTCGATACTGATTGAACCCATATCGAATGCGGAATGGTGCAGTGAACATAAGGCCAGCCCGTTATTTACGGTACATGGCCCACCGTGTTGTTTCCATTTGATATGTGCCGCCTCCAGCCCAACGGGAGTACTGTCATGCCGCAGGTTGTAACCACATATAGCACACTCGTAGTTATAGGCACGTAATATTTGCCGCCGAAAATGCGGATCACGTTTTTTACGGACATCACTTAAAGAGAAATCCAATTGATTGGCGAGCAGTTCCTGTATGCTGCCAGGGAAATGTTCACTGAGGATTTGTTGTGCCAGTTTATCGATGGTAGCGGGTTTACTGCGCAATAACTTATAGCTTGATTGGTCGAAACCGGCCTTAACGCCGAATTCAATCAGCTCACGTCTTGGCGGTTGCCTGCTGCCAGTTTGTGGTGTGCAAAGCTCGGCATTCTGCAATTCCCAAAATCCATCGCCGCGTAATCGCCAGAAGGGTAAGGAAGGATCGTGGCTTTTACGTCTTGGACCAAAGTTATTGAGTAATTCCAGTAATGGCTGGTGGATCTCCTCCCCATAATCAAACAGTTGTTCATGGCCTTTCTGATATTGAGAGAGCACGTACAACAACAATAATGGCTTATGTGGTGCACGTTGATCTCCCTTACGCCATATAGAAAGGTTTGAGATTGCAACTTGTAGTTCTTTGATTGTAGGCATGTAAGCTGTTTGATTAATGGGTAAAGGTATTGCGATCATGCTCGCAAAAGTGGGGGAGGGCAAGGTGTTGGTTCTGAATTGAATAATTTTTGATAAGAATATCTTACTTGCTATATATCTTTTGAGAATATGATAATAGAGAGTACGGAAATATTTAGAATGATTACTGTATACCATGCCCACCAAAATCCGATAAAGTCAGATAATAGCCCCAATAACATAGTCAAAAAGATAGACGATATAAAAAAATAATTTCATTAATTGAAAGAGTTTTCCCTAGATTTTTACTATCAGATTCATTCATAATTAATGTATTTCTTATCACTCTAATGCGAGAATAACTTAATGCAAGTTATAATATAATTTTAATTATAGAAAATTATATTGTAAAAATAAAATAATATCTATTTATTCAAAATATTAGTTTTATATCCGTTATACATAATGGAGTTAGTTACCTTTGGTATATTACATGGTGTGATTGTGCTTTCTTCTCAAGAAAATCTATTATGATAACAGTTACTTTTTATGGATTTTAAAATTTATTTTACTGATTTTATTATGTTTTTTTGAAAAGATTAGTTGGTGGTAGTCTATGGAATTCTTATGGTAGCTAGCATGATCTGATTTGAATGGAACATCAAGCATCTTCAATGACGATGGGTATACTCAAGTAATAACAATGGCTATTAATAATTGCTTTATAAAATATATTTATTAAAATTAATAAAGTTACGCAAGTAAATATTAAAAAGAGTTTTTTAGGTTGAAGGATGACTCCATCATGACAATCATCTCTGCATACACCATATTTTTATCCATAATAATCTTAATTTAATTGATATTAATTTCATAAAATGCTCTGTTTTCAAAATTTACTATTTGACTTTAAATAGCCTTAACTCAATAAATATCTTCTTTCTGTTCCATCAATTATCTGATAAATAATAGATTACACTAACCCTATCCTCATAGCGTCTTTATTCTGAGATTTTTATTTTCAGTGATAGTGCCGCCTGTATCATTATGGAAAAAAGTAATGGGTAGAGTAGGAAGCTTTGACGTCATCAATAGGTTTGTAACTGACGTGATAATTGGATCGGATAATAAAAATTGTCAAAAGATCAGGAGGTCAGGATGAACTGGCGCATTGAACGGTTAGGATACCGCCTATTGTGCTGTTTATTGGGATGGGGGATGGTTGGGGGTGTTTACCAATTGACAGCGAGTTATCAGATGAAAGGTTACGATCAAGCAACAATATTACCGCTTTCTGTTATTGATCAGTGGATCGCGTTTTCTTCTAATGGCGTCTGGCTCTATCTCTCTTTTTTCTTGTTGATACCCTTGGCTTACCTGTTTTGTCCGCTATCCCGTGTGCGTTGGTTGATGTTCGCTATGCAGGGATGTGCTCTGTTTTCTGGCTTGATCTATTTGCTTTATCCCACGACTCTCGATTATCCGCTTATTGTGGGTGACAAAATCGCAGATCGTGTGCTGGCTTACTTGATCACGATAGATTCAGCACAAAATTGTTTGCCTTCGCTACATGCTTCACTGACTGTATTATCTGTATATGTTCTTTGGCAAAAGGAGCAAAAGGTCAGGCGGTTGTTATGGTTAATGTGGGGCGTGTTGATCGTTTTTTCTATCATTCAATTACGGCGACATCTATTTATCGACCTGATGGCGGGAGTATTAACGGCAGTGATTGTTGGTATTTTGTGCCAGCTTATCTTGCGTTCGGTCGTAGTTCGTTCTGATTGTAAGTGAGCCAGCAAATGGAGAACTTCATAGTGTCTTATTCCCTAAATTGGGCAGGTAGTTGATAACAAATGAGCTCTGGTTTTATGAAAGCAGAGTCTGGAAAAATGAAATAAAAACAAAATAGCATTTTATTTAGTGGATTATTCCTCTAAATAGTCTGCTATTAATTCAGAGGATTAAACTGGGTATTTTTATTTTCAAAAGATATATGTGCTGGTGAATTGATTATTTTCTTTTGTTTAAGAACAAGTAAAAACATTGGATTAATACTTGTACAGTATTTATATCATGCCTATATATAAGTAATTTATTTATGAAATAAAAACAAAAAATGACTATTTTTAATGATTAAATCAATTAAGTTTACTTGTAAGATAACGTTAATTTTTACGTTACATAGATACAACAAATTCCATGATCAAACCTCATGATATGTCTTCTTTATTAAAAAAATTTTATGGCATTGAAATGGTTAATTGATAAAACTTTTTATTTTTCATGTACCTGTAATCGATATTTCAATTTAGTAATATGATGTATCATAAATATCTACTTCCTGTTTAATCCGCTATCTGATAAATACTAAATTGATTTAATCCCTATACGCAGAATTCATTTCATATTCTGACAATATATTCAAACAAAAAATTAACATTCGGAAGTAATAAAAAAATGAAAAACTCAAACGAATTGATCCCATTAAAGATCATTGCCTCTGGAACTGCTTTGCCTGAGCATAAGGTGTATTCATCCGATTTAGATCTGAAATTAAATAAACCGACCGGGTTTGTACAAAAGCATTCGGGAATTGAATATCGTTATCATGCTGATTATGAAGCCTCTCCGGCTAAATTGGCGGTAGAGGCATTGCATAATACTTTACAAACACACCAAATTTCGCCGGATTCGATCGATTTATTGATTTCGGCTTCCGCAATACCTATTCAGGCTTTGCCTTATTCTGCCGCGCATATTTTGAAAGAGAGTCAATTAAAGGCAGGAACCGCCTGTTTTGATATTAATGCAAGCTGCGTTAGTTTTGTTTCCGCTTTGGATATTGCAGCAGGGTTATTGGCAACTAAACAGTATCAACGTATTGCAATTGTTTCTGCGGAGATGGCTTCCCGTGGTATTGATTGGTCACATCAAGAATCTTCATTGATTTTTGGTGATGGCGCGGCTTGTATGATCGTTGAAAGAGGGGATGGAAAAAGCGGGATTGTTACTTATAAACATGAAACTTATCCAGAAGGCCTTGAATTATGTGAAATCCGCGCTGGAGGAACCCGTAAAAATCTCCGTACGGGCATGGAAGATAAGGATTTTCTGTTCCAGATGCAGGGTCGGCCACTGTTTAAACTGACCGTTTCATTAATTGAAGGTTTTACAGAGCGCGTATTGGCGAGGGCTGACCTTAAGATGTCCGATATTGATACCGTGATCCCCCATCAAGCCAGTCATTTGGGATTGGAACATATCCGTAAGCGGCTGAATATCAAAGATGAGAGATTTGTGAATATCTATCGTTATCGTGGCAATCAGGTCGCGGCATCGATTCCCACTGCGTTACATGAAGCTATTATGACGGATCGTTATTATGGTCGTGATTATGTGATGTTGCTTGGTACGGCGGCCGGGCTTTCACTCAGTGAGATGATTCTGAAACCATGAAAATTCTTGTAACTGGTGCAACAAGTGGCTTAGGACGTAATGCCGTTGATTACCTGTTAGCACATGGGGAGTCAGTTGTGGCAACCGGACGTGATCAGCGGGCGGGAGAGGTATTAACCCAGTTGGGCGCGGAGTTTCGCTGTGCCGAATTGGAAACCTTAACCGTGGATGAGGCCATTGAGTTGATGGCAGATTGTGATGCGGTCTGGCATTGTGCCGCGAAATCCTCTCCCTGGGGCGATCCTGATGAATTTGAACGCATCAATTTGACCGCAACATCTATGTTGGCACAAGCGGCGGGAATATGTGGTATCCGGCGGTTTGTTCATATTTCCACCCCTGCCGTCTATTTCAATTTCTCGCACCAACAGCACATAACTGAAAATCAACGTAGCCAGCGTTTCGCAAATGATTATGCCCGAACGAAATTCTTGGCTGAGGAATGCGTACTCCAACTGATGCGCCGTTATCCTGAGACGACGTATATTATTCTGCGTCCTCGTGGGTTATTTGGCCCACATGACAGAGTATTGTTGCCACGCTTGATGGCACAAGTTAAGGCCAGCAAGGGAGTCATGGTCTTGCCTGCGGGCGGGAAGAATGCCCTGGATCTCACTTATGTCATGAATGTCGTCCATGCGATGTCATTGGCGACGCATCGGGAAGGATTGCAAAGTGGGGCGATATATAACATTACCAATCAACAGCCACAGCCATTGGCAAAAACATTAGGGCAGTTATTTGACGAGATGAAGTTTGGTTATCGGATTAAATCATTGCCTTATTCACTTTTGTATGGGTTTGCGGCGGTGTTGGAAGGTATTGCGATGCTCACCCGGAAAGAGCCGTTATTGACGCGTTACGGTATTGGCGCGGCTTATTACTCTATGACGCTGGATAATTCAAAAGCACGGGAAGAACTGGGCTATGAACCGGTTTATACCATGGAGGAAGGCATTCATTTAACAGCCAATTGGTTGAAACAGATAGACAAGCAGGCGGGTTAAAATGGTTAAGATGCGTGTTTTTGAAGTGGGATATTGTACCCATCCCGGCTGTGTGGCGCTAAAAGGTGCAAGTCTTCGAGTATGTAAGTTTCCTGCCCACGCGTGGTTGTTGGAGTGCAATGACAAGCGCTGGCTGCTTGATACCGGATATGCCAGCCATTTTTACGATCATACCCGCAGTGGGATTATTCGGTTTTATCGCACTGTCACGCCAGTCTATTTTGACACCAGAGATTCGTTGGTGATGCAACTGAAAGAGGAAGGCATTCAACCCCATGATATTGATGGCATCATCATTTCTCATTTTCATGGTGACCATATTGCTGGATTGCGGGATTTTCCTCAGTCCAAATTTATCTGTTCGGGAGAAGGCTGGCAGCAGACACGCAATTTACGGGGTATCGCTGCGCTGAAAAGGGCGTTTGTACGGGGATTAATTCCTGAGGATTTTGAATCCAGAGTCAGTTTTTATGAAGGGTTTGAAGCTTGTCCGTTGCCAGAAGAATTGGCGGTATTGGGTGAAGGGTATGCTGTGCCGGATAGTCAAAAACAGATGTTTATTGTACCGCTGCCCGGTCATGCGGCGGGGCATCTTGGCCTCTGTGTATTGACTGAACAAGGCTGGATCGTGTTGGCGGGCGATGCGGCATGGTCACCGAGTAACTATCGTGAATTGCGTGGGCCGGCACGGTTGGCGAATATCATTATGGATGATAGCCGCGCCTATTATGAGACGTTAAATAAGCTGCACCAGATTGACCAAAAGCAGGTTCCTATCCAGCTATGTCATGAGGGAGATTTGGAATGATACTCAAAACGCTTTGGTACTATTGGCGTGCCAGAAAACAGTGGAAATTTTCCAGCCGCCAGCAGCTTGAACAGCATCAATCGAGAGAATTAGCGGCATTTCGGCGCAATGTACTGACGAAAAGCCCCTATTTTGCCTCGTATGGCGATTTACCGTTGGCGGAATATCCGTTGATGAATAAAGCCATCATGATGGAGAACTTTGACCAGATGAATACGGCGGGTCTCAAGCGTGATGAACTGTTGGAGTGCGCACGGTTGAGTGAACAATCACGTGACTTCAAGCCGACAGTCGGTAAATTCAGTGTCGGGATGTCGTCGGGGACGTCAGGACAGCGGGGTATTTTTGTTATCAGTCCTAAAGAACGGAGCATTTGGGCGGGGACGATGCTTGCCAAAATGCTGCCAAACGGTTTATTTCACGGCGAACGCGTCGCACTGTTTTTACGGGCGGGAAATAACCTTTACGATAGTGTACAGAATCGTTGGATATCTTTCCGTTTTTTTGATTTGTTCGCTGACTTTAATCAGCAGGTGCAGGCGCTGGTGGAATACCAGCCTACTATCGTTGTTGCACCAGCTCAGGTTTTGCGGGCGCTGGCATTGAAGATCCAGCAAGGAGAGGTGTCATTATCGCCAACGAAAGTGATTTCGGCGGCAGAAGTGCTGGAACCACAAGATCGCCAATTATTAGAGAATGTATTTCGGGAAGTGGGCGAAGTTTATCAGGCAACGGAAGGTTTTCTGGCGTGTACCTGCTCACAGGGAACGCTGCATCTTAATGAAGAATTTCTTCATATTGAGCCGAAATGGATCGATGAATCACGTTTTAACCCGATCATCACGGATTTTACGCGGGAAACTCAACCTATTGTGCGCTATCAGCTTGATGATATTTTGGTGGCGAAGAAAACCCCGTGCCCTTGTGGCAATCCGGCATTAGCGATAGAGCGTATTGAAGGTCGCAGCGATGATCAGTTGATTTTGCCAGCACATGATGGCGGAACTGTGAGTATTTTTGCCGATCCTTGTTCGCGGATGATTGCCAATACCTTACCGTTGACGAGTGATTATCGGCTGACACAGACGGATTTATTACTGCGCTTGGAAGGAGACTGTGATATGGCGATCCTTCAACAATGCCGGTCCGCCTTGACGGACTATTTCGCCAAACAGGGAGCCGATGTTAATAAAATTGAATGGCTGTGTGTGTCACAGGCAATATCGCCGGATCTGTTTAATAAACGCCGGCGGATTATCAGGAAAAAGGGATAGTTGGGGGCTAATAGACTGCTTACCTGTCACAGCGCAATCGTACCGGAGGTAGTCGATTGCGCGTTTTTATAAGCCTTTTTCGAGGGTTTTAGCGCTTTCCACTTCTGTAATAGCTTGGTTTAAGCGAGCTGCATTTTTAAGGCTTGCCATCAAATAGGCAGTCTCTTCATAAGCTCGAAAATCTTCCAAACTGAGTACAACCGTTGGTTTACCACTCTGAGGAGTGATCATGATTGGCTGATGATCATCGTTCACTTTATCTAGGGTACTGTCTAAATGAGTTCGAAATGCTGAATAGCTCATAACATTCATGGTCATTACCTCATAATGCTTACGTACTTATTATGGTACATATACCATAATAAGTACGTAAGTGTAATATTCGAACAAATTGTTTCCTTTACAACCCCAATCTTCATGGCTAGAATGGCGCCCCTAAACCTTCCTGAATTTGTGCTGCTGCAGGAAAAACAACACTTCTTCCCCATCAAAAAGGAAGAAGCGATTTTTTGTTTTTCTAGGTAGCTAACATGTCTGCATTTAATCGTTTACAAAAACGTCTGTCCCGTCAGGGAATCGAATCTCATTACGAAAATAATATTTATCGTTTCCATAGAAACCAAATTGAAGCCGAAGTTCTGTTACCCGAATCTTTGCCATTGGAAGAAAAGGCCGTACAGCAATTGTTGGATCTGGCTGCGGTGCGCGTGCCCGGCAGTGACGCTAAGGTTTGTCGGGCCAGAGCGACGCCGGATTTTCATCCGGGTTCGACAGCACCAGTTGGCAGTATTGTGGCCGCGACGGAAAATCTGGTGATCCCTGCCGCGATTGGCACTGATATCAATTGTGGTATGCGTCTGCTGACAACGGGGATGAACTATGAAGAAGCGAATAGCCAAAAATCAGCATTGATTCAGCAGCTAAAAAACACCTTATTACTGGATCAACGTGACGTACCTGTGACACCAAAATCATTCAGTGCCTTGTTTGATGAAGGTCTGGAAACATGGTTACAGGAACTGCCTCAACAGGGAATTTGGCAGCAAGCCGATTTCAACCGAATGTATACCGAATTAAGTGCCATATTGAGTACACAAGCGGTAAAGGCGCATAGCCGGTATGCTCCAGAAGCTTTTTTTGAGCAACGGGAAATTATTCGCCCGGCCAGTTTAGGCACTGTTGGTTCAGGCAACCACTTCGTTGAATTGCAAATTGTCGATACTATCCTGGATAGGCACGCCGCTTATGCGGCAGGCCTGCGTAAAGATGATGTATTGATGATGATTCACACTGGTTCACGTGATGTGGGTTTTTACGTTGGTCAGCGTTGGGCAGATAAGGCGAGGGGGCTTTGGCCCGCTACGGAAAAGTATCCGGCCTCTGGTCTGTTTGGTTTGACGGCAGAGCATGCTCAGGAATATTTATTAGCGATGGGAGTCGCAGCGCGTTACGCATGGGCAAACCGTATTGTTCTGACTGAGCTGGTTCGTTCGGCGTGGCGGAAGGTATTTACGCAGGATAAAAGCCGGCTGATAGTGGATCTTTCGCATAATATTATTTTTCCTGAGCAGGGAATGAATCTTCACCGAAAAGGAGCAACACCAGCGCGGGCAGGTGAATTGGCGTTAATTCCCGGTTCGATGGGGGATTATTCCTATCTGGTGATGGGAAAAGGTAATTCAGACTGGTTATGGTCGTGTTCACATGGCGCAGGGCGTTCGGTACGACGTCAGGAAATGCGCGGTAAATTGCCTGATATCCAAAAGAATAGCCGATTGCCGTGGCAGTGCATTACATTGAAGAGTGAACGTCTGCGTGAAGAGGCTCCCGAAGCTTATAAGCCAATTACACCAATAATTGAAATTCAGGAACAAGCAGGGTTAATTCAGTCTGTGGCAAGAGTTCGGCCGTGGATCACGTTTAAGGCCTGATGTTTTATTGAATGGAATAGCTTGTCTGAAAGTAACTCATTCTCTTGTTGAGTGTCATCTCATCGATATCAATAAATATTGATATCGATGATTTATTATTGAATCAATAAATAATGTTGAAAATTATTTTGCTGCATCCAGAGCTTGTGCAAGATCGGCAATAATGTCATCGCTGTGTTCGATACCGATGGATAGGCGAATCAGATCGCGAGACACGCCTGCTTTTTCCATTTCTTCATCATTCAATTGACGGTGAGTTGTGGATGCTGGATGACAAGCCAGTGATTTGGCATCACCAATATTGACCAAACGTACAATCAGTTGCAGGGCATCAATAAAGCGTACACCTGCTTTTTCCCCGCCTTTGATGCCGAAGGATAGAATGGCAGCAGGCTTCCCATTCATATAACGGATAGCCAAATCATGCTCAGGATGTGACGGCAAGCCCGCATATTTAACCCAAGAAACTTGAGGATGTTGTTCCAGGTACTGCGCAATTGTCAGGGCATTTTCAGTATGGCGTTCCATACGAAGAGCCAATGTTTCAAGGCCCTGTAAAATCAAGAAAGCATTAAAAGGAGATAATGCTGCGCCAGTGCTACGCAGTTGCCCGACACGACAGCGAGCGATAAAAGCTGCGGCACCAAAATGTTCGGTATAGTTTATTCCGTGGTATGACGGATCCGGAGTATTCAAAATCGCAAAGCGATCCTGATGTTCCGTCCAAGGGAACTTGCCTGAATCGACAATCATTCCGCCGATAGAGGTTCCGTGGCCTCCGATATATTTGGTCAGGGAGTGGATAATGATATCTGCGCCATGTTCAAACGGGCGGCATAAATAAGGTGTTGCGACAGTATTATCGACAATAAGAGGAACTCCATGCCGATGGGCAATATCTGCCAATGCCTGGATGTCAACGATATTCCCGCTTGGGTTGGTGATGGCTTCGCAAAAGACCGCCTTGGTTTTTTCGTCAATCATCGCTTCAATGGTTGTGAGATCGTTATGATCAACGAAACGTGTTTCGATCCCAATCCTTGGGAAATTGTGCGCCATCAGGTTATAAGTTCCACCATACAATTTCGCTACGGAGACAATGTTATCTCCCAGACTGGCAATCGTTTGGATAGCGTAAGTGATTGCCGCCATGCCAGAAGCAACTGCAAGCGCACCAACTCCTCCTTCTAAAGCGGCGACACGTTTTTCCAGTACATCATTGGTCGGATTCATGATGCGGGTGTAAATGTTGCCTTCAATTTTCAAATCAAACAGGTCAGCACCGTGTTGGGAATCATCAAAGGCATAAGAAGTTGTTTGATAAATTGGAACCGCAACGGATTTGGTGGTGGGATCAGGTGAGTAGCCGGCATGGATGGATAGAGTTTCTAATTTCATTGTCATTTCCTTTAGTGAATTGCAGGATGAAATTGTTTTGATATTACAGGTAGTAAGAAAGTGATTTTATTTTGAAAATATAAACAGAATGATAATGTTAAATATTATTGTTAACTTATTGAGCCGGAAGAAAAATTGTGTCTAATTTACAAAAAGATAATGTAATGGATCAATATCAAAAATAAATGTTTAGATATCAATTTGATACCCATTTGAAATAAAGGTTCACTTGTTTTTTGAAGGTGTAATTTCTATAAGTAATGATTACTCTCCATCGTCAATAATTCTATCTTTTCAAATTCATTGCATTTTACCTAAGCATCCCGCAAAAACTATCTATACTTTAAATAGTTAATAAACATAAAGGGTAATTATTAATTATGATGATGAAAAAAGCGTTTCTTGCGACTTTAGCCGTATCCGGTTTTATGTATGGTTCATTGACTTATGCGGATTCTAATACTGTTGCTGTAGGTTACGCACAAAGTAAGGTTCAAAATTTTAAGAATATTCGTGGGGTAAACCTTCACTATCGTTACGAGATGGATTCTCCTGTCAGTATTGTTGGTTCATTTACTTATATGAAAGGTGATAAAGGTGGTCATTACAATGGCGTGAATTATTCTGGGAAAGATAATATTGATATGAAATATTATTCATTTATGGCAGGGCCTGCTTATCGTATTAATGATTATGTGAGTGTATATGGTTTATTGGGCTTTTCACATTCAAAAGTTGATGCAACTTTTAATTTCGTTGAGAAAGGAATCAAACAAGATTATCGTCATAGCGGAAAGTTGAATAGAAAATCGACCAATCTGGCTTATGGTGCCGGCGTAGAGGTTAACCCAATACAAAACCTCAGCCTTTATGCTGGCTACGAAGGATCATCAATAAAAGATTATGATGAACGTCATAACATCAATGGGTTTAATATCGGTGTAGGATATCGGTTTTAAGTAACAATCTTGGCTAAAAAATAATTCAGGCACACACAAAAGCAAGGCGCTTTTCAATATTACTGAATGCGCCTTATTTTTATGGGGTGGATTAATATGTTCTATGCGTTTTTTTAGAGTAAAAACCTATCTGATTTGAAGGAGTGTTAAACCATTTTTGGCTATTACCGAATAATAAATTCACTCTTTTTCTGAATTTTCTCCTTTTTAAAATATTTATGACATACCTGCACTGAATGGATCTTTTCTGCATATAGCGGCTACTTGAACCTTTATATTTCACGTAATGATGACTCCCTAATTACATATCGCATTACGTATTCGTCTGCCATTAAGCCCAGAGCAATGATTGATTATGGGCAAAAGTCATGGTGGGCATATACGGCAAAAGGGGAGCACTCATGAAGGGCTTAAACGATAAAGTCGCTATTGTCACTGGTGGAGCCACCAAAATAGGTACAGCCGTTGCCAGAGTATTGAGTGAATATGGGATTAAGGTCGCGATTTTTGATATTGATCAGGAAGGCGGGAAAAATGCCGCCAGCCTCCAACCCGAATCCATCCGTTTCTGGCATGTTGATATTACTGACGACAAACAACTCTCTCAGGGAGTACATGAAGTCGTTGCTTATTACGACCGTCTGGATTATCTCGTCAATCTTGCAGCAACTTATCTGGATGGCGGCGCCAATGCCGACCGTGAAACATGGCTGACAGCCTTGAATACTAATGTGGTCAGTGCTGTCAGGGCGGCTCAGTTTGTGCGTCCTTATCTTATTGCCGCAGGCGGTGGAGCCATTGTTAATTTCACCAGTATCTCCTCCTCTATTGCCCAGACTGGTCGTTGGTTATACCCCGCCTCAAAAGCCACTTTATTACAAGTCACCCGCAATATGGCAATGGATTATGCCGCCGATCGCATCCGTGTTAATTCCGTTTCACCGGGTTGGACGTGGTCACGCGTCATGGATGAGCTGACTCAGGGCAATCGCCAGAAAACCGATGCTGTTGCCGCCGATTATCACTTGCTTGGTCGTGTGGGCGATCCCGAAGAAATCGCTCAAGTCGTGGCCTTCCTCCTGTCTGATTCAGCCAGTTTTGTGACAGGGGCGGATTACGCTGTTGATGGCGGCTATTCAGCAATGGGGCCGGAGCAGGCAAAACCCGCCATTCCACGTTTGGCGGAATAGTTGGGCGGAATAAGCATCCCAGACAATTGGCATAGCGGGACGAAATCACTTGAGTTCCGAAATCCGAAAAAAAAAATGAAAGAGGAAAATATTATGCGCCGTATAGCTATCGTAGGAGGTGGTCAAGCTGGACTGCCTTTGGCCCTTGGTCTGCTGAACAAGGGCTATCAGGTGACTGTTGTTACCAATCACACTCCCGATGATGTTCGCAATGGTCGGGTCATGTCGAGTCAATGTATGTTCGATTCCTCTTTACAATTTGAACGTGATTTAGGATTGAATCAGTGGGAAAAACAGTGCCCGCCCGTTGAAGGCATCGGTTTTACCGTTCCCCATCCTGAAATTCCTAATGAGAAGGCGATTGCATGGAGTGCCCGGCTGGACAAATACGCGCAAGCGGTCGATCAACGTATCAAGATGCCATTCTGGATGGAACAGTTCGCTGCCCGTGGCGGTAATCTGGAAATCAACGATGTGGGGATCATTGAACTGGAACAATTGGCTGCCCGTCATGAGCTGGTTATTCTGGCGGGAGGAAAGGGAGATATTGTGAAATTACTGGAGCGTGACGCTTCACGTTCTCCTTTTGATGCCCCCCAACGCGCACTGGCATTGACTTATGTCAATGGCATGCTGCCAACGCCTGAATATTCCCGTGTTTCTTTTAACCTGATTCCGGGGGTGGGAGAGTATTTTGTTTTTCCTGCCCTGACGCTGAATGGTCCCTGTGACATCATGGTTTTTGAAGGCATTCCCGGAGGGGTAATGGATGGCTGGCGAGAGGTCAGAACGCCACAAGAGCATCTGGCCTACAGCAAGCAAATCCTCAAGACTTTTATGCCGTGGGAAGCTGAGCGTTGTCAGCAGGTGGAGCTTACCGATGAAAATGGTACTCTGGCGGGGTGCTTTGCGCCAGTGGTGCGCAAGCCGGTATTAACACTGCCTTCTGGTCGTCAGGTTTTTGGCTTGGGGGATGCGGTCGTCACAAACGATCCGCTGACCGGACAAGGCTCCAATAATGCGACCAAAGCCTGCAAGGTATATTACGAGGCCATTCTTGCTCATGGTGACAAACCCTTTACGGCAGAATGGATGAACGACACCTTCGAACAGTTCTGGAAATATGGTCATCATGTTGTGGAATGGACCAATAGCCTGCTTATTCCGCCAGAGCCACATATTTTACATTTATTGGCAGCCGCCCAACAATTGCCGGCACTTGCCAGCACGCTTGCCAATGCTTTCGATCATCCTCCCGTGTTGTTTCCGTGGTGGAAAGACAATCACGCCTGTGAAGAATACATTCATTCACAGATGGTTGAAAAAACCAGAGCTTGAGCGGGGAACTTGTCATGACTTTGAATATCTTGAGCAGTCAGATACCGTTGCCTGATGCCGAATGGGGGGCAACTGAATTTGAAGCAAGGGCGTTGCGCACACTTTTGGGGCATTATCCGACAGGCGTTGCCATTGTTGCGACACGTACTGCTGACGGGCGCAATGTGGGATTGACCATCAACTCATTTGCTTCACTTTCATTAGAGCCGCCGCTGGTACTCTGGAGTCTGGTCAATCACTCCCCCAATCTGCCCGTCTTCCGTGATTGTGAATATTTCACGATCAGCATTCTTGGATGTGAGCATCAAGAGCTGGCTTTGCGTTTTGCCAATCCGAGGGTTGAAAACAAATTCCGGGATATTCCCGTACAGGAAACACCGGAAGGAGTTCCCTCGATTGGAGGGGCGATAGCGACCTTGGTTTGTGCCAATCATCAACAAACGCATCTGGGGGATCATTTGCTGATGATTGGTCATGTGAAGCGTATTGCCAGCATTGAAGGTAAGCCACTGGTTTTTCATAGCGGTATGTTTACTGTACTGCATGATGTTCGGGAAATATGAAAAAAATCATTCTGTTGTTTTTTGTCAGTACATTCTTTTGTTGGGAAAACATTCAGGAGAACATTATTAATGAAAAGTCCATTACGTGTGTTTGTCACGGCATTAAATCAGGGGAATGTGAAGATTATCGACCTCACTCAAACATTGACTCCTCATTTTCCGGCCTTGCAGTTACCTGAACAGTTCGGGCAAGTCTGGTCATTCAAGTCAGAGCGTATTTCTCACTATGACGAGAATGGCCCGGCTTGGTATTGGAACAATTTCAGTTGTGGTGAACATACCGGAACGCATTTTGATGCCCCGATACATTGGATCAGCGGTAAAGATCATCCCGATAACACGGTTGATACCATTCCTTTGCATAACTTTGTCGCACCAGCGGTGGTAGTAGATGCCAGCAGGCAAGTGGCACAAAACCCCGACTGGCTGCTGACGGTTGAGTTCTTACAGTCCTGGGAAGGGCGGTACGGGCGTATTCCTGCGGGTGCATGGTTACTGTTCAGAACGGATTGGTCTAAGCGGGCAGATGATCCAATTCGTTTCCTCAATATGCACGATGACGGGGCTCACACGCCGGGGCCGAGCCGAGAGGCTGTAGAGTGGTTGATCCATGTGCGTGATATCAGGGGATTCGGGGTCGAAACCATCAATACAGATGCCGGACAATCCTACGCATGGCCGGTGGCTTATCCTTGCCATACCTTGATGCACGGGGCGAATAAATACGGCTTGCAGTGCCTGAAAAATCTCGATTTGCTGCCACCAACGGGCGCAGTCATTATTGCCGCTCCTCTCAAAATTGAAGGTGGTTCGGGAAGCCCGCTGCGTGTTCTGGCTCTGGTCGAATCCCTTTACGGAGGAGAGTCATGACAGTATCAAAGCCACAAGTGATTATCGTTGGCAGTGGGATAAATTCTCTGGTCTGTGCGGCCTTGTTGGCACTCTGGGGTAAATCCGTCCTGGTACTGGAACGGAATGCGGTACTGGGGGGTTGCATTCGCACGGAAGAACTTTTTCCCGGTTATATCCATGATGTGCTCTCTTGCTGGTATCCGTTGTTTTTGAGCAGTCCTGCTTATCAAGTGCTCAAACCCGCTTTGGAAAAGGCGGGGCTGGAATTTATACAAAGTGATTATTCAACCGGATTGGTACAACCGAATGGCAAGGGAATTGCCTTGAAACGGGATGTCCTGGCTGCTGCCTTGCGGCTTGATGAAATTTCGATGGGAGATGGCGCGGCATTAAATCGCATGGCACAGCAAATCCTCCATGATGATGCCGCGCTGGTCTTTGGCCTGTTGGGGCAGAATCCTTATGGTTTAGGAATGCTGAAATTGCTGTTCTCTGAGTGGCGGAAACGTGGCATTGATGGGCTGGCAGAGTTTGCCGGCAACTCGCTGGAAACTTTCCGGCGTTGGGCTGAGCGTGAATTACAGTCCGATTTCAGCCGTGCTTTGATTGCACCGTGGGTACTGCATACGGGATTGGGGCCGGATGATGCCAGCTCAGCCCTGATTGGCAAGCTTACTTTCGCTGCGGTGGTTGCGGGAGGCATGCCTGTGGTGAAAGGTGGCAGTATTCGCATTGTGGAAGCACTTAAGGCGATCATTGAGCAGCATGGCGGTCAACTGATTACCCATGCTCACGTTGATCGCATCATCACCCACAGAAGAGGGAAAAAGTGTTATGCCTCTGGCGTGATAGTCATGGGAAACGTTTATCACGCAAGTGAAGCGGTAGTTTGTAATGTAACCCCTCAACAGCTTTATGGTCATCTGTTGGATAACATGCCTGAAAATGTTCTGCAACGGGCGCGGAACTATCGTTATGGGCGGGGTGGAATGCAGATTCACTTTGCCTTGAACGCGCCGCCGCCGTGGTGTGAGCCGGAATTGCGCCATGTGCCGCTTATCCATCTGACGGAGAGCATGGAACAGGTCTGTCTGTCCGTGGCACAGGCGAATAACGGTTATCTGCCGGGGCATCCTACATTGAGCATAGGGCAGCCAACGGTCCTTGATCCTTCTCGTGCGCCAAACGGCGGTTGGATTTTGTGGATTCAAATGCAGGAATTGCCGACACACTTGAAAGGCGATGTTTTGGGTGAGATTCCAATTCCCGCTGATGGCAGATGGAATGAAGCCGTTCGCGAAGCGGTTGCGGATCGCGTACAGGCTCGTTTGGAAACGGTGATGCCCGGTTTTTCATCCTCCATTGTGGGGCGTAAATCCTACTCTCCAATGGATTTGCAGGCATTGAACTGTAACTTGGTAGGCGGCGATCCCTATTCAGGTATTTGCTCACCCGACCAATTTTTCTGTCTGCGTCCGTTTGCTGCTTCACAAGGCGCAAAGGCGCATCAAACTCCTGTCAGTAATGTTTTTCACATCGGGGCTTCAACTCATCCCGGCCCCGGATTAAGCGGGATTTCCGGCTATCTTGTTGCCCGCCGGCTTGCGCGGCGCTGAGCAAATTAGCCACTCAATTTACTCATTATTGATTCATCTCTTACAGAGAGGAGAGTTGTATGGCGATAAAACTTAGAGATCTTGTTTGTGCCGCGGCTTTATCACTGACTTTATCTTTATCACTGATAAGCACTTCGGTAATGGCGGCAGAAGGTGGCGGTGTGGGCACTTATCCTGATGGCTTGGATAATTATTTGGCTGGTGCTTTACCGCCTCCGGGTATTCATGCGCTGTTTTATGGTGGCAATATTCACTACAACAAGCTTAGGGGAAATAACGGTAGTTTGATCCCTGTACCGGGTTTCAAAGTGAATGTGAATCTTCTGGCACCCAGATTGGTTTGGGTGACGGGAAGACAGGTTTTGGGTGGTCAACTGGCCTACCATACCATCGTACCGTTACTGGATGTGACCACTGACGCTGCCGGCAGGCACAACAACAGCAAAGGAATAGGAGATATCACCTTTGGTCCTGCCTTGGGTTATCATCCCGCTCCTGATTTAGGCTATGTCATTGGGTTGGACGTCAACATCCCAACAGGTCACTATGATCGCAATGATCCTTCCAGCTTGGGAAAAAATTACTGGACGATTCGGCCTGTCTGGGCGGTGAGTTATTTTCCTGCTAATGGCATCAATGCCGATTTGAAAGTGATGTATGACGTCAACTCCAGCAATAAAGAGACCAAAACTACTTCTGGTCAGGCGATCCATGCGGATTATGCGTTGGGTTGGGGATTTGGCAATGGGCTGGTGGCAGGGGTGGGAGGTTATGTTTTCCAGCAAATCACCAACGACAGCGGACCAAATTCAGCACAAGGTAAAGCAAGCGCGTTTGGTTTTGGTCCTTCTATCCGTTATGCCAATGGGAAAGGTTGGCTGGTCGCGCTGAAATGGCAAAAAGACCTTGCAGTGAATAACCGCCCGGCGGGTTCGCAATTTTTCTTAAAAGCGGCGATTCCATTTTAATATGCGTTTATTTTTATCGTGATATAGCATTTTTTACGGATTAAAGTTAAGGGACTCAAAATACCAATTCATATAGGATGACCAAATAATATGGAAAGAAATAAGAACGCTACTCATTAATCTGAGTAGCGTTTATTTTTATCAGTTAGTTAACAATGCTAATAATCATACTTAGGTACTTAATGTATTGTTACTATTTTCTCTATTATCAGTTAATAACTTGACCTGATTTCCCTTTAAATATATAAGTTTTGTTTGAAAAAGCATCACCCTAAGATTAATGAAGATTTTTACGATGGGGACATAATAAATGTCAACACTGATTCATTGTAATAAGGTCAAATTTAGCATTAATGCAAAGCCATTATTTAATAATCTCTCCATAACCATCAAAGAAAACGACAGGATTGCATTAGTTGGCTATAACGGTACGGGAAAAACGCATTTACTTAAGCTATTGGCGGGCATTGAAAAACCGGATGATGGACTCATTGAATACGCCAATGGTTTGAGGCTGGAAATGGTTTCTCAGTTTATTGACGAGGCATTACTTGAAATGACCTTACTTGAGTCTATTTCTCAAAAAGTCAGGCAAGTTGATGAATATGGTGACTATAAAGCAATATCCATGCTGTATGGTTTTGGTTTTCAGGATGCTGATTTTACGACTAAAGTGGTTGATCTCAGTGGTGGACAAAAGACGAAACTGATGTTTGCCATGAGTGCGGTGGTGGAACCGGATATTATTTTATTTGACGAACCCAGTAACCACCTGGACTCAAATACCTTGAAATTCTTTGAGGACTTCTTTAATAACAGCCTGAAAAGCGCCTTTATTATTGTTTCCCATGACCGAAACTTTTTGGATAATGTCACCAACCAGACGATTTTTTTGCGTGATCAACAACTCACTGCTTTTTCCCTGCCGTTTAGTCAGGCATTTTCTGCTTTACAGGAAAGAGATGAAGCGGATGCTTTGCGCTTAAAAGCAGAAGAAAAGAATATTCGTCGCATACAGGAAAGTGCAAAGCGTTTGGCACAGTGGGGAAAAATTTACGATAACCCCAAACTCACCAGAAAAGCCAAATCGATGGAGAAACGGGTTGAAAAACTTGAGCAAGGCAAAACGAAAATAACCGAAGGGGAAACTTATCGGTTGTCGCTGGATGCCGATATGATCAAATCCAAACATATGCTGCAAATTGGGGAAAAGTGGATTGGCTATCGAAAAAATGAAGCGTTTAACCCGTTATTTTCCATCAATGGCTTGTATATTCGTCCGGGAGACAGAATCGCTCTGTTAGGTGATAACGGAGTGGGGAAATCCACCCTGATTCATTCTCTGGTTGAAGCTTATAAAAAGGCGAGAAGTGCACATGATGGCGGGTTGGATAATTCAGCCTATGATACCGAAAATATTACCTTCTCACCGCAATGTAATCTGGGCTATCTCGATCAGGAATTGGAAAAAATCCCACTGACTGAATCGATATTTGATGCGGTAAGAAATAATGCACCAAAAATTGATGATATCACCTGTAAACAACAATTAATTTCGGCAGGGTTTGAATATGCGGATTTTACTAAACTAGTAGGAAGATTGAGCGGTGGTGAACGTTCAAGGCTGATGTTTTTAATATTGAAATTAAATAAACATAATTTCTTGATTCTCGACGAACCCACTAACCACTTGGATATTTTCGGCAAAATGGAATTGGAAAGTGAGTTAATTAATAACGAGATGACAATATTAATTACCTCGCACGATCGGGCATTTATCGACAACATCGCCAACCGCTTTTTGCTGATAAAAAATGGCAAACTGGAAGAAGTGACGTCCAGTGATGGATATTATCAGTTCCTGAATGAAAAAGTGATCCCCTCTCTAAAAGAAGAGATTAAGGCTAAGGAAATCACTCATAATGAGCCAGAGGTATTAGCAAATGAAGAGGACATTCTTCAACGCATTGTGATATTAGAGAAAAATCTGGCAGAGGATTTGGCGCGGAGACCGAAGCATCAGAAGCCGAAAAGTCAGGATATATGGAAAAAGGAAATTAAGAGGCTTTATGACATTTTGGGATAAATTCACGCGGATAAATACCTATAAACTATGTGCCCCTTATTTGGGGCACTCATATTATTCATAACTACCTATTTATAACTACAGAATACGTTCAGCAATAGCGGCGTCGTACCAGTCTCTAAACTCTTCCAACAACAGATCGTACAGCACATCTTCTTTTACCGTTGCAAAATTGTCTATCTCGAAGAAATGGGTGTTATCCAGACGACGATCGGTAAAATTATCGAGATCTTTCAATATCCCGTAACTTGAACCACCCAGACCAACAAACTTCCAAAAAATAGGATAATTCGCTGAACGTCGGATGGCATCCTTAATTTGGCGGGTTTTACTAATCCCACCATCCGTAATAAACACAACATATACCAATTTAACTTCAAAATGAAGGCTTGTTATGATTGTTTATTCTATAAAATCAGTATCATATGAATTTTTAATCATGCATCTTCAAGTTTGTTGAGTATAGACAGGCAGGTCACTGTCTTTAAAAAAGTCGATAACCTCTTCCATCACTGGCGGTTCATTGTTTGTACCGCCGAGGCCGGGAAGGATTTCCCATCTGGAGCCTTTTATAGCGGTCTGTATGGTATGAATATAGCCATCAAGGTTATCAAGGGTGACGTCCCGGTATTTCTTGTGTTTCGAAGCAAATCCCCAGACATCCATCGAGCCGTCATCATCAAACTGCACCGCCAGTACCGCAATACGATCCAGAACCGCCTGCACATGCCCCTTTTTGAATTCAGAGTGCATTGATCCTGATGCGTCAAGAACAAAAGCAACACGCGCCTTGACCGATTGCAGCTTGTGCTTATTCAGACTGACAGTGGCATTCTTGGCAAGGTTTACAAGGCGCGGTGCTTTATCCTGTAGCTTTTTCTCAAGGCTGATAGTTGAGACGGGAGGTGGATTTGAAGAAGCGGGTTGCTCTATATCCACACCAAAATTCACCGCCAGAGGCTCCAGCCCGCCATTGAAACCTTGCCCAAGAGCCCGGAGCTTCCAGTTGCCGGAATGCCGATAAATCTCTGCAATAATCATGGCCTTTTCCGTTCTGCCCGCAGTTGACATGGTGAAGTCTGCAATATTTTTTGCTTCAAATTTCAACTGTTGAAGATTGGCGACAGAATCCGGGCCGTCGATCACCAATGTGATAGCGATTTTATTCACATCAGCCGCTATTTTTGTCAGGTCTACGGCGATAATACTGTTTTGGTGAGAGGTCTCTAAAACCAGGCTGTTATCTGCGGCTGCACGATTATTGTAAAAATAGAAATCACTATCTCCCCTGACTTTTCCATTGGCATTCAATAGAAAAGCAGAGGCATCTACTTCACTACGAAAAGAAGGCGTTGTTGGGTAAGAGAGAGTGAGTCGAAGAGAGGTTTGAGATAAAACGATATTTTGTCCTGCCTGAAGATTCATACCTGATATCCTTTTTAAATATGTAGTCAATATTTCTGGCGGGTGTTCTTTATCACGTTAATGGTTTTTGTTTCATGATAAAGTTTTCTTATGAATGATAACAGAAAACATCTTGTGTTGCTGCTATGGTTGTATTCCTTAAAGGGAATCTTGATATTTTTATCTCGGTTCCTGATATTGTCAGAAAAAACTATAAATTCCCCATTATTATTTATTGGGAACAATGCTTCCTTGAATTTTATAGTCATCGGCTGAGTTTGTATTCTATTCCATTTCACCATTAAGGTATTTAACTCAAGAATTATTCCGGGAACCAACGTTTCATATTTATTTTCTCCTTTGTGTTTAATATCAAATCTTATTTCATCTATCCATTTGTTTTTTCCGTCACTACCTTCACTCACGTTTCAGGCTCTCACTCGGTGTTTCTCCATAGCGGGCTTTATATTCCGCACTAAAGCGTCCCATATGGGCGAATCCCCAACGCAGAGCAATTCCCGTAACGCTGGCGGCTTCTCCTGCCAGCAGTTCTGTGCGGACATGCTCCATGCGTAAGTTGCGTAAATATTGCATCGGGCTGATGTCCAGAAATTCTTTGAAGCCGGAATAGAGGCTGCGCAGGCTGACCCCGGCTATTTGGGCGAGCTGTTCTACCGTAATGGGTTCGTGAGCATGAGCCTGTAAATATTCCTGTACCTTACGTACATGTCGTGGACGAATGGTACACCGACGATTCGCCGAAGATTCACTGTAGTTATGTTGATGTGTGGATAGCAATGTCACGGAAAGCAATTGCTCGATTTGGCTGGTAATCAGTTTGTGTTGCAAAATATCGGGCACTTGGGTGGTACATTCCAGAAGATAAGGCATCAGACAGCGCCATGCCTGACAGCGTTGCCACTCAAAACCCAGTTCAAATATCAGCGGTTGCTCCAGCGGATGCCCCAATTGCCCGACAAGGGTTCTTTCCAGCAGAGAGCGGGAAATCCTGACCATAAACTGGTCGTTGTCAGTACTCCAGCGCATGGACGTCTGTTGGTTGGGGCTAAGAACAGAAGCAATATTCGGTGTTGAATCCAAGTGTTGTTCGCCACTCTCAATGCAGGCACAACCCGTCAGCGGCATCTGGACAAGAAAGAAGCTATCCAGTTCTCCCGGATTGATTTCAACGTTGGCACTGTAACACAGCCGGCTTATAGAAAGATCCCCGAGTGGAATGTAGTGCATTCTGGCATTCAGTTTTTGGCTGTGACCCAGTATCTTCAACTGATGGGGCTGCATGACTCTTCCAACCATAGATTTGACTTCATCAAGATCATTAGATGAAAAAAGCAAATGTTTTGGGGAATTGAGGTGTGACTCAATTTTTGACACAGCATATTTGGGATCTGAGCATTTTGAATCTGTATATCTTGATTCAGCGCTTTTAGATTCAGAATAACCGTGAGGCCACGAGCTGCTCGTCATTTCAGATACCTCCAGTCAATAACATGATTATTATGATTGTGTGAGATATCCCGCCAATAATGTGTTTATTCTCTGTTGTGATGTTTCGATTGCGATGATTCGGGATATTTATCGAATGGTTACAAGTAATAAAATAAATAACAAACTGGTTGTTTCCACTCACAGTATCCACATTTTACTTAAATGAAATATATATGATTATGAATATATTTATGGATGGCACTATTTATTGTTATCGACTGTAATTTATTGTTAACGACGGTCATTGCCCCTGATCATCCCGCTTTTGCCTGTGTTTATTGATAACTTTTCCGTTTTACTGCGAGCTTTATCCAATCACTGCATAAATCACAAATACATGACAAATCATGTATTGACCATTAACTGACATCCGAATTACATAGAAGACATAGCGAAAAGACGTAAGGAAGAAAAACACGATGAGGTGAATATGTGAGGTGAGTATGGCTGAGCGATCATTTGTCGAAGAAGTGAAAAAATTACGTCTGGGACAGGGCGAAGTTTTCAGCGGCGAAGGCATACTTGCCGTGACAAAAGCACTACTGGAATCGGGTGTTGCCTATGTGGCGGGCTATCAGGGAGCGCCGATTTCCCATCTGATGGATGTGCTGGCAGATGCGCAGGATATTTTGTCTGAGTATGGCATTCGTTTTGAAAACAGTGCCAGTGAAGCTACTGCGGCTGCGACCCTCGCGGCCTCCGTTAACTATCCAATGCGGGGGGCTGTTACGTTTAAGGCCACTGTTGGTACGAATGTTGCCTCGGATGCACTGGCGAATTTGGCATCGGGCGGTGTTCTTGGCGGTGCGTTGATTATTGTCGGGGAAGATTATGGCGAGGGTTCCTCTATCATGCAGGAGCGCAGCCATGCTTTTGCGATGAAATCTCAACTCTGGTTGCTCGATCCACGCCCTAATCTCCCTTCAATTGTGCAGGCTGTGAAGATGGGGTTTGCATTGTCGGAAGCCAGCCATACACCAGTGATGTTGCAGATGCGCATTCGTGCTTGTCATATGCACGGCCGGTTTGTCTGTGAAGACAATCGCACGCCAGCTTTTATGATCAAAGATGCACTGGAAAACCCGACGCGTGACCTCAGCCGCATTGTTCTGCCTCCCGCCAGTTTTTTGCATGAGAAAGAGAAAGTACAGGATCGCTGGCCTGCTGCGGTGCGTTTTATTCAACAGCACGGATTGAATGAGTTTTTTGCCGAAGATGCTCAGGATATTGGCCTTGTTCTGCAAGGTGGGTGCTATAACACCGTGATCCGCGCCCTGAACTTACTTGGGCTGGCAGATGTTTTCGGAAAGAGCCAAATTCCGCTGTATGTGATGAATGTGGCTTATCCGCTGATCGATGAAGAGTTTGAGCGCTTTTGTCAGGGTAAGCAGGCGATTTTGGTGCTGGAAGAAGGTCAGCCCAATTTTGTTGAGCAGAATGTTGCTAATATTTTGTGTCAGCATGACATGACTACCCGGCTGCATGGCAAGGATTTGTTGCCAATGGCGGGAGAGTATAACACGGCGACGGTGTTGGCGGGGCTGCGTGCTTTCCTTGAACGTTACGGCAAGATTGAAACCGAAGTTCCGGTGGCGGCCTGTCAGGTACGTATTCCTGCTGTTAATTTATCGGTTGATGATGAGCTTTATGGCACAGATGCGGTATCGGAAGATTCACTGGAAAATGCCGTCCATGCCCGTCCCCCCGGATTTTGCACGGGCTGTCCGGAACGCCCGATCTTTACGGCGATGAAGCTGATAGAGCGGGAATTGGGGCCACATCATGTCAGTGCTGATATTGGTTGTCATCTGTTTGCCATTCTGCCTCCCTTTAATCTGGGCAATACCACGATGGGCTATGGATTAGGGACAGCAAGCGCAGCAGCGCTGAATACGCCGGTAAAGCATAAACGGGTGGTTTCGGTGATGGGGGATGGTGGGTTTTGGCACAATGGCCTGACGAGCGGCATTGCCAATAGTGTTTTTAATCGCAGTGACAATCTCACCATTATTGTCGATAACAGCTACACCTCCGCGACAGGCGGACAGGATATTTTATCCTCAACTGCATTGAATTCCATTCGCAGTACAGGCCATGAAATTGAAAATGCCGTCAAAGGTGTTGGTGTGAAATGGGTGCGCACGATCAAGCGTACTTATGATCTTAAAACCATGACTCATACCTTGCGTGATGCCCTGACAACGGGCGAAAAAGGGCCAAAAGTCGTGATTGCGCAGAGTGAGTGCATGTTAAATAAGCAGCGCCGCGAGAAGAAAAAGGTCAAGAATGCGCTTGCTGTGGGAAAAAGGATCGTCCGGGAACGTTTTGGTATTGATCCTGATACCTGTACCGGAGATCACTCCTGTATTCGCTTATCTGGCTGTCCTTCTTTATCGATTAAACCGAACCCAGATCCGCTGCGCACCGATCCGGTGGCGACGGTTTTGAACAGTTGTGTGGGTTGCGGGTTGTGCGGTGAGGTTTCCCATGCCGCGGTGTT
This sequence comes from Xenorhabdus sp. PB62.4, assembly GCF_014467285.1. NCBI lineage: Bacteria > Pseudomonadati > Pseudomonadota > Gammaproteobacteria > Enterobacterales > Morganellaceae > Xenorhabdus > Xenorhabdus sp. PB62.4. The sequence continues at coordinate 72,627 of NZ_NKHR01000001.1, forward strand.
ATGTCCCTCCTTCTTCAAGGCTCGGATCATTATCAATCCCGATCGCCGGGAGCGGCTGATTTATCGTATTCGCAAAGGGATCATCGGTTATTTGCAACGTCGTGATGTGAAACGTCGTAAGCAATATGATTTTTAGGGGGATTATGTTGATGAAATTATCCACTGGTTCATCTAATCAAGTACCGCTTGCTCAACCGATCAAAATTGCGATCCTGGCGATGGGAGGAGAAGGGGGAGGCGTACTGGCTGATTGGATCGTCAATTTGGGCGAAGAAAATGGCTATTTTGCTCAGACAACTTCAGTACCCGGCGTAGCACAGCGAACCGGGGCAACGATCTACTATGTCGAGCTGTTTCCCGGCGCGGATGATCCTGACATATCGGCTCCCGTATTGGCGCTGATGCCAACGGCGGGTGATGTGGATATCGTGCTGGCTTCTGAATTGATGGAAGCCGCACGTGCGGTTCAACGCGGTTTTGTGACGCCGGATCGCACGACGTTGATTGCTTCGAGCCATCGGGTGTACTCAATAGAGGAAAAATCAGCGATGGGGGATGGACGTGTGGATAGCGGAGTGTTGATCCAGCAATCCCGTCAGGCAGCTTTGCGTTTTATTCATTTTGATATGGCGCTGATGGCTGAGAAGAGCGGCAGCGTAATCAGTGCAGTGTTATTTGGCGCACTCTGTGGTACGGAAATCCTGCCGTTTAATCGCGTCCAGTTTGAGAAGGCGATCATCAAGGGGGGCGTAGGAATAAAACCGAGTCTACAAGCCTTTAGACTGGGAATGAGTCGGGTACAGTCAGAGGAAAGGTTTGCGGAGCTGAATACAGGAAAAAAAACCGCATCAAAGCCCAGTATGCGCAAAAAAATACATTCTTCCTGTCAGCGCGTTTTCAAACGTAACCTGTCTGATCAACAGGTTGCTGTACAACAGAATAATAGCGTGAATAACCTTTTGCTGCGTATCCGGCAAGAATTGCCTTCTTGTATCCAAGATATTGCTATCGAAGGGATCAGACGATTGATGGATTATCAAGATCCGGCTTATGCCAGTTTGTATCTCGATCGGTTGCGACATTTGATCAATCAGGCAATCAGGCATGATGAACAATTATTGCACGAAACCGCCCGTCATCTGGCGCTGTGGATGGCTTATGAAGATACCATTCGGGTGGCAGATCTGAAGATCCGTGCCAGTCGGTTCGAGCGGGTTCGTAAGGACGTAAAGGCACGTGACGATCAACTGGTTGAGATCAATGAATTTCTGCATCCCAGAGTGGAAGAAGTATGCGATACCTTACCTGCCAGTGTTGGTCGCTGGTTGTCTCGTTCCCATTTCGTTAAGCGAATGCTGGCGAAATTACTCAGTCGTGGCCGTGTGATTACTACGAGTTCAATTTGGGGATACCTGCTGTTTTATACGTTGGCGAGTTGGCGTCGAATGCGCCGTCATACCCTGCGTTTTCAGCATGAAACAAAACGCATTGAAAGCTGGTTACAGCGAATAGTGGTAACCGCAAAACGCGATCCGGGGCTGGCTTTGGAAATTGCACAATGTCAGCGATTAATTAAAGGATATGGTGATACCTACATCCGCGGACTGCGCAATTTCCAAACCCTGATGGACATTGTTGATCAGCATCTGAATCACCTGTCTCCTGCCAGTTTGCGGCAACTGCGTGAAGCTGCGTTGGCGGATGAACATGGCAACCGATTACGCGAATGCCAACAACGACTCTCTTTATATTGAAGCAATACGATATTGAAACAACACAGTTTATTGAAATAACGGTATTAAGGAGGAATTTGCAATGAGCCTGCTCAGGTTTATACAACCGCATAAAATCCGGTTTGCTGAATGTGATCCTGCGGGAATCGTTTTTTATCCTCAGTATTTCGTGATGTTCAACAACTTGCTGGAAGATTGGTTCGATGAATTAACACCAATGGGGTATGCCAATTACATTGCTAAATATCGCTTTGGCCTGCCAACGGTTCATTTAGAGGCGGAATTTAAAGCTGTCAGCAGAATAGGGGATCAGGTCTGGCTGGAATTAAATGTTGAGAAAATCGGCAAAAGATCATTGAAATTGCGGCAACGTTGTATCAGTAAAAGCGGAGAATTGCGGATGAGTGTTACTCAGACTTACGTCACGACTTCACTGGATACCCATCAGGCCATCCCCATACCTGATGAGATTTACTATGCGTTAACTGAACAGATGCCTTAACCAATTTATATCCTAACCGGGCCAATCGCGTGGGTAATCGTATCGTGACAGGCATTGTGTGACGGGCATCGTGTGACAGGAGAGGAAGCATGAGCATAAAAGCTATAAACGAAGGTATAAATAACGAAAGTATAAATAACAAAAGCATAAATATAGTCTGCATTGGCGGTGGCCCGGCAGGATTATATTTCGGCCTGCTGATGAAGCTGCAAAATCCTGATAATCGTGTCGTGGTGATCGAGCGCAATCGCCCGTATGACACTTTTGGTTGGGGTGTTGTGTTTTCGGATGCAACGCTGGAAAACCTGAATATGGCCGATCCCGTTTCAGCCAGAACAATTGGCGGGGAATTCTGCCGTTGGGACGATATTGATATCTACTTCAGAGGAACACTAAACCGCAGTGGCGGCCATGGATTTATTGGCATTGGTCGTAAAAGGTTACTGAATATTCTGCAAGATCGCTGTCAGGAATTAGGTGTTGAATTAGTATTCGAAACTCAGGTTGAAGATGAACAGGAAATCGCCCGCCAATATCATGCAGATTTACTGATTGCTTCTGATGGGATCAATAGTCAGATCCGTACCCGTTACGCGGAAGTGTTTGTGCCGGATATCGACCAACGCCATTGCCGTTTTGTCTGGCTAGGAACCCGAAAGATATTTGATGCTTTTACGTTTCTGTTTGTCGAAACAGAACATGGTTGGTTTCAGGTTCACGCTTATCAATTTCAGGAAGGACTATCGACTTTTATTGTTGAGACGACGGAAGAGGCGTGGCTGGCTGCGGGTATCGACAAAATGTCACAGGAAGAGGGCATCGCATACTGTGAAAAGATATTCGCGCAGTGGTTGGATGGGCATGAATTAATTTCTAATGCGGCACATTTGCGTGGGGCGGCCATTTGGATACGCTTTCCCCGGGTTATTTGCACTCATTGGGTGCATTGGATCAAACCGGAGGAGAACAGCGGCAAACATGTCCCGATCGTGTTAATGGGGGATGCGGCCCATACCGCCCATTTCTCCATTGGTTCCGGTACGAAACTGGCACTGGAAGATGCGATTGAACTGGCGAACAGCCTGAAAGCCCATCAAGGGAATTTACCTGCGGGTTTGTCACATTATCAGAAAGTACGCAGTGTGGAAGTGCTGAAGATCCAGAACGCAGCGCGCAACTCAACGGAATGGTTCGAAAATGTGGCGCGTTATAAAAGTCTGCCACCCGAACAATTTGCTTATTCATTATTGACCCGCTCACAACGTATTTCCCATGAAAACCTGCGATTAAGGGATAAAGCATGGTTAGAAAATTATGAACGTTGGTTTACCCAACAGCTTAATCACGAATTTCCCTTAGTCCCGCCGTTGCTGACACCTTATAAAGTACGAGGTGTGATCCTGAAAAATCGCGTCGTCGTTTCTCCTACGTTGTTGTATAACGCAGTGGATGGTGTGCCGGGGCAATTCCATCAGATTCACCTGGGTAGCCGGGCATTAGGGGGAGCGGGTTTGGTGATCGCTGAAATGACAGCAATTTCACCACAGGCGCGCGTAACACCCGCTTGCACAGGGTTGTGGAATGAACAACAGGCACAGGCATGGAAGACGATCACTGATTTTGTTCATCAGAACACAGATGCCCTGATAGGGATCCAACTGGGACATGCAGGACGCCGGGGATCAACGCAACTGGGATGGGAACAATCCGATCATCCTTTGTCTGAGGGTAACTGGCCCTTGGTTTCGGCATCAGCCATCCCTTATCTTCCCGGTGTTTCACAAGTGCCTGCCGCTATCACTAAAGCACAGATGAGTGAAATCATTGAACAGTTTGTCGCGGCGACGCGCCGTGCTATTGACGCGGGTTTTGACTGGCTGGAAATTCAGGCTGCCCATGGCTATTTACTCTCCAGCTTTATTTCACCGCTCACTAATCAGCGTGATGATGAATATGGGGGTTCACTGGAAAATCGGCTGCGTTTCCCGTTGGCTGTTTTTAAGGCGGTGCGTGAGATCTGGCCTGCTGAATTACCAATATCTGTGCGTATCTCTGCCACCGATTGGGTTGAGGGAGGAACGAGCGTTGATGAAGCGGTCGTGATTGCTCAATATTTTCGTGAAGCGGGGGTGGATATGGTGGATTGCTCCACAGGTGAGGTTTCCGCTGAACAGCGGCCCATTTACGGGAGAATGTACCAGACCCCAATGGCTGATCGCCTTCGTAATGAGGGCAAAGTGCCGGTTATTGCTGTCGGTGCGATTACAGATGCAGATCAAATCAACGGCATTATTGCTTCTGGTCGCGCCGATCTCTGTGCCTTATCACGCCCATTCTTATCCAATGCTGCCTGGCTGCTACATGAATGCGCCAGATACGGCTGGAATATTGATTGGCCGAAACCCTATCTTTACGGCAAAGAGCAATTTATAGCGAAGAGTAAATTATAGAAAAAGGCAATTGGAGCATTAGTTAACTCAGAGATATACCCGATAAATTTCAAATTGCCGTCACTTTCGACTTTATCCGTACAGGAGATATCCCATGTCTCAAAAAGAAAATATTCAATCCCATGATCAATACCGGGAAGATATTGCTGGCCGTGCTAATGTCGCTGATAGTCCTGAACTGTTGGCGTATTACAAGGAGTTGGAAACTTACAAGACAGGGGCACTCTGGACAATCGCCAATAAAATTGAACCGTGGCAACCGAAATCAGCGTCGGTTCCGGTACTGTGGCGCTATTGTGACCTGCGTGAACTCGTCCTTAAATCCGCTGATTTGGTCACACCGGAAAAAGCGGGACGTCGTGTGGTTTATCTGAACAATTCTGAAAAATCAGGTTTATCTTCCGCTGTGGGGTTGCTCTATTCCGGTCTTCAGACAATGCGACCGGGCGAAGCCGCATCGGCCCATGCCCACTCTTCTTCCGCCCTGCGTTTCATCATGGAAGGACACGGCGCTTATACTATTGTCGATGGGCAGAAAATGTTGCTGGAAGCGAATGATTTCGTCTTAACCCCCACTGGGACATGGCACGAACACGGCGTTGATTCTGATGGTTCACAGTGTATCTGGCAGGACGGTCTGGATATGCCGCTGGTCAATGTGCTGGAAGCAGGTTTTTATAAGGTACACCCTGACTTACGTCAGGCTGTGACTGAACCGCTGGATTCCTCTATTGGGCTTTGGGGAGCACCAGCCTTGCGTCCCCAAAATGTCGGTTGGAATAAGCCATATTCTCCGCTGTTCAGATATCAATGGGGAGCAACTTATGAGGCCTTGCAACGTTATGCCCGTGTTGCAGAAGGTTCCCCTTTTGATGACATTCTGATGTACTACACCAATCCGCTGACAGGGGGTCATGTCATGCCGACTCTCGGTGCCAGTATGCAGTTGTTAAGGCCGGGCTTCGTTGGCAAAGCACATCGGCATACCGGCAGTTTCATCTATCAGGTAGCGAAAGGACAGGGTTATTCCGTGATTGATGGCCAACGGTTCGATTGGCAGGAGCGGGATATTTTCTGCGTTCCTTCATGGGCATTCCACGAACATGTGAATAGTTCACAAACAGAAGATGCTTGCTTGTTCTGTTTTAGTGACCTGCCGGTCATACAAGTATTGCACTTGTATTATGAAGAAGCCCTGATTGATAACGATGGGCACCAACGAGTGGGAGGATAAATCAAGATGCGTTTAATCACTTACCGTACTGAAGTGACGGCTGCCACACGATTAGGGGCAATTGCGGATAACCATGTGGTGGATTTAGCAAAGTTAGCAGCCTGTGTGGGTAACGTATTGCCGGATAACATGCTGGATTTTATCGATTTAGGCCCATTGGCCGTGAGCAGTGCAACGGCGTTGCTGGACTCATTTAAAGGCTTATGGCCAGTGGGCGTGGCCCTGCCATTGCAGAATGTGAAAATACTGGCACCGATTCCTCGTCCACGGAAAAACATCTTTGGTATTGGCCTGAATTATGTTGAACATGTGGCTGAATCCAGCCGGACTCTGGATACGGCAAAAGATCTGCCAAAAGAACCCGTCATTTTTTCGAAGCCGCCAACCACGGTAATTGGCCCGGGTGATGCAATTGAACACAACAGTGAAATCACCCAACAATTGGATTGGGAAGTGGAACTGGCAGTGATTATCGGAACGCACGCCAAGGGAGTATCGGAAGCGGAAGCGCTGAAATATGTATTCGGCTATAGCTTGATCATCGATATGAGTGCCCGTGATTGTCGCCGCGCCGGACAATGGATTTATTCCAAGGGGCAAGATACTTATGCACCTTTTGGCCCTTGCATTGTTACCGCGGATGAAATCCCCGATCCCCAAAATCTCGCGCTTAACCTAAAAGTTAACGGAGTCACCAAACAGGATTCCAATACGCGCCATATGTTATTCAAGGTCAACACCCTGATTGCAGATATCAGCAAGGGCATCACATTGGAACCGGGGGATATTATCGCGACAGGAACCCCGGAAGGTGTCGGGGCAGGGCGCAACCCACAAGAGTGGCTATGGCCGGGGGATGTTGTTGAAGCACATCTTGAAAAGATTGGTGATTTGCGTCATTCCGTTATCGCCGTGTAAGAACGGAAATACAGGAGCCTGATATGCTGAATCTCCCTAAATTCAAGGCGGCTGCGGTACAAGCTGCACCCATCTTTCTGGATACGGAAGCGACGGTTGAGCTTGTTTGTCGGCTGATCCGTGAAGCCGCCGACAATGGCGCTGCTCTGGTGGCTTTTCCTGAGGTATTTGTTTCTGGTTATCCTTATTGGAACTGGGTCATGAACCCTGTTCAGGGCAGCCCGTGGTTTGAAAAGCTGTGCAAATCTGCCATTGAAGTACCGGGGCCGGAGATCCATAAAATCGCACTGGCTGCGGCACGCCATCACATCAATGTTGTGGTCGGCGTGAATGAGCGTAGCCCTAATGGTATCGCGACGCTCTATAACACATTGGTGACTATTTCTGATGAAGGCCACATTTTGGGACGCCATCGAAAACTGGTGCCGACATGGGCAGAGAAACTAACGTGGGCGAACGGAGACGCCTCTTCGCTAAAAGTACATGATACCCGCATTGGCCCATTAGGTACGCTGGCTTGCGGAGAGAATACCAACACATTGGCGCGTTTTGCTTTATTGTCTCAGGGAGAGTTAGTACACGTTGCCAGCTATATTGCCTTGCCTGTTGCACCTCCGGATTATGATATGGCTGAGGCGATCCGCTTACGGGCGGCAGCCCATTGCTTTGAAGGGAAAGTTTTTACCATCGTTTCTTGTTCCACTATCTCACAAGAAATCGTAAAAGCGATGACAGCCACTCATCCTGAAGCCGAAGAACTGTTGGCACGCCCTAATAGTGCGTTTACGGGAATTATCGGGCCTGATGGCCGTGTGATGGGGGATTCCCTGATTGATGAAGAAGGGATTGTCTATGCCGATATCGATCTGAATCGCTGCATCCAGCCTCGTCAGATGCATGATATAACGGGGCATTACAACCGGTTTGATATTTTTGATCTCAAAGTAAACCGCCGCCCGATGAATCCGATCCAGTTTACAGATCTACCTTTGGAGCAGACTGATCTGAATACCTATGCCGATTGGGTGGATCCTTCACAGGAGAACCTGCCATGAACGAGAAGCGTTATTTTCGGGTTGGGCAGATTGTGCCTTCTTCAAATACGACAATGGAAACGGAAATTCCGGCCATTCTGCGTTCTCGTGAAGCGGTTAACCCTGAGCGTTTTACCTTTCATGCCAGTCGGATGAGAATGAAAAACGTCACAAAAGAAGAGCTGGCGGCAATGGATGCGGATAGCGATCGCTGTGCGCTTGAATTATCGGATGCTGCGGTGGATGTGCTAGGGTATGCCTGTTTGGTGGCGATTATGAGCATGGGTAAAGGATATCACCGAATCTCTGAAAAACGCCTTCACTTGCGGACATTAGAGAACGGTTATCCGGCTCCGGTTGTGACCAGTGCAGGGGCGCTGGTGGATGGATTACATGCTTTGGGAGCGAAACGGATCTCAATATTGACGCCTTACATGAAGCCATTGACTCAACTGGTTATTGATTACATTGAGAGCGAGGGAATTGAAGTTATTGATAGCATCTCATTGGAGATCCCCGATAACCTTGATGTCGGACGACAAGATCCCCTTGCACCGTTGGAAATTACCAAACGGCTCAACAGCAATGTAGATGTGATGGTGGCCTCTGCCTGCGTACAAATGCCTTCCCTAGCCTCGGTGCCACTGATCGAAGATCGTATTGGATTGCCTGTTATTTCCTCATCTGTGGCGACAACCTACATGATATTGAAACAGCTTGGGTTGGATACATACGTTCCGAGATTTGGCTCACTGTTATCAGGAAAATATTGATTGAATCACGGTCGTGGGCGTGTTTTTCATGGATGAACCTTTTAGAATCGGAAAACAAAAAACCTCCTGAGATAAAAAGGGTTGTTCAACTTATGCCAGATGCAAAAGTGTTTGTTGACAATTACTTGCCTGCCTTGCTTGGGCAGGCATGGATGCTAGTTTCCTCTGAATTTCATGATACCGTTGAAGCGCAGGGATTGTCAGTGTTGGAATGGCGGGTGTTATCGACGTTGGCGGGAAGTGGCCCGGTCGGCATCAGCCTTTTGGCCCAAAAAACGGTCAGTAAACAACCGACCATTACCCGCGTTTTACAGCGTTTGGAATTGCAGGGGTACGTAGCACGTTTTTCCAACGGTGGCGGTGATCGTCGCGTCACTTTGGTACATTTGACAGAGGCAGGTCTGCAAGTGGTAGAAAGCTTATTGTCTGAAGCAGAATCCCATGAAAAAAGTGTGCTGGAGCCATTGGGCAATGGCAAGAGTCAGTTATTGAAAGAGGTATTGCAAGAGCTGATTAAGCGGCATACGCCAATACGTAGGGCATTGGGAGAATTAGGTAAGTAACCAGTCCCGACAGTGGGTTATCCCCGTATTTACGGGGGAACTCCGTGATTATCCAGCCAGATTGGGAACGGATATCGGTTTATCCCCGTACCTACGGGGAACACGCAGTAAATGCGCCCCATCCGTAGGCAGAGGGGCGGTTTATCCCCGTACCCACTGGGAACACAGAAAATGATAGACGATAATATATCCATTTCACGGTTTATCCCCGTACCTACGGGGAACACTTAACGCCCGTTGAGTGTGAGCGGTTGCAGGGCGGTTTATCCCCGTACCCACGGGGAACACAGCTAGGCGCTGTTCAGCAGCAGCAAATATTACGGTTTATCCCCGTATCCACGGGGAACACCCCGGTATCTACTATGACCTCTCCAATGAGGACGGTTTATCCCCGTATCCACGGGGAACACTTCAATCCGACTTAACTCAAACTGCACTGTCACGGTTTATCCCCGTATCCACGGGGAACACTATAATGGTGATATTTGATACTATAAAAGTATCGGTTTATCCCCGTATCCACGGGGAACACACAAACATGTCATTCGTGATATCTGGGTAATGCGGTTTATCCCCGTATCCACGGGGAACACTAATGCCAGCGATTGCCGGTAATGCCCAATCACGGTTTATCCCCGTATCCACGGGGAACACCTGAGCCAGTTCGGTAACCTCAATCCGCATTTCGGTTTATCCCCGTATCCACGGGGAACACGTAATTATGCACGTCACTAAACTCACATCAGCCGGTTTATCCCCGTATCCACGGGGAACACGTGCCTGCCGGGGTTGTCGGGTATGCAGGTTTATCCCCGTATCCACGGGGAACACGGCCACATACAATAAGATTGTGGTGTGGTAATGGGTTTATCCCCGTATCCACGGGGAACACTTTTATGGCAGTGTATGCGAACTACAATTTCGCGGTTTATCCCCGTATCCACGGGGAACACCAAAATATGTGGAAATGGATCTTTCTGACGATCGGTTTATCCCCGTATCCACGGGGAACACGAAACATGTCAGACTGACCAACGAGAATTATACGGTTTATCCCCGTATCCACGGGGAACACGCCCCAGAGTGGATGCAGGGCTTTGTTGCGCGTGGTTTATCCCCGTATCCACGGGGAACACTGATTTGTATTCAGCGTATGATACAAAACAGGCGGTTTATCCCCGTATCCACGGGGAACACTGATTTGTATTCAGCGTATGATACAAAACAGGCGGTTTATCCCCGTATCCACGGGGAACACTGATTTGTATTCAGCGTATGATACAAAACAGGCGGTTTATCCCCGTATCCACGGGGAACACTGATTTGTATTCAGCGTATGATACAAAACAGGCGGTTTATCCCCGTATCCACGGGGAACACTGATTTGTATTCAGCGTATGATACAAAACAGGCGGTTTATCCCCGTATCCACGGGGAACACTGATTTGTATTCAGCGTATGATACAAAACAGGCGGTTTATCCCCGTATCCACGGGGAACACCATTAAGCTGTTTAAGAAGTTTGTGAATAAGGCGGTTTATCCCCGTATCCACGGGGAACACGATCAGGTTGCTGCGGCAATACGTGGCGCCGTCGGTTTATCCCCGTATCCACGGGGAACACCGCATAATCGCGGTAACACGTTGCTGTAGTCGCGGTTTATCCCCGTATCCACGGGGAACACCACGTTATACCGATACCCTAAGCGTGTTTTTACGGTTTATCCCCGTATCCACGGGGAACACTGCACCAGCCATTTCTGAGATAGTCCAGTCAGCGGTTTATCCCCGTATCCACGGGGAACACGCTCCGCCCGTGTGTTGTGCCTGCCAGTACAACGGTTTATCCCCGTATCCACGGGGAACACGTGCGATCACATCGCATTCCTGACGCATCACCACGGTTTATCCCCGTATCCACGGGGAACACCGGTCAGAGCTTCCTTTAACTCGTCAGGCATTCGGTTTATCCCCGTATCCACGGGGAACACCAGCGGTATCTACATTCGAGGCGTTTTATTACCGGTTTATCCCCGTATCCACGGGGAACACACCCTTACTGTTTCTATTGTTTTGAATAACGGCGGTTTATCCCCGTATCCACGGGGAACACTCTAAATATAGCCATCTGTTTTATAAATACTTTTTAGAGATGGAAAATTCTACCATTTTTCTAGCTTATAAAATAGACAAATTTATCCTTCTATTTTTTCCTGCCAATCCTCTATAAACTTGAACGAATTTTATCCCAATTTTTTACACACTCATTCATTGAGTCTTTGTGATCTCATCTAATAAGTGCTCCCCATAATTACAGGGATAACGCTAACTTCTTATACATAAGAACACATAAAAATAACTATTCATTAAACAAAATCACTACATACCAGAGAAGTTTTATCAGTAATATCGTCATAGTGATTTATTTTGCTTTAGTCAGTATATAAATAGGAATAAAAAATTTTCTGTAGTCCATATTATTTTAATCAACTGAAATATACCGAAAATAAAAAATTAATATTTGGAATTATCTTCATATTAAATGATTAGTTTTATTAAGATATAAGGAGGAGAAAACGCATTTAATTTGGTGGTAAAACGAACGAATATTCTGAATTTTGCGATATACCATCGACAAGCATAATTCGTTAATGCTTGTCAAAAACACTTATGATAACCTACGCGGCTTTCCATCCTTAATTGTTTGTTTTGTAGACAATTAACTATCAAAAATAGGACGCGTGTTTACTTATGAACTTAACTAACACCAGAAAATTGTTAGCCGCTACTCTGTGTCTTGCAACCTCATACAGCTATGCTGATAGTGATCGCCCACTTTTCTCATTAACCATGTCAGAATCTGGCGTTGCGAAAACGAATAGTGATGGTAGCTTATCCCACTCTGCCAAATCTGAATCTCGTATTCTGCCAATTTGGGGCGATGCTGCACGAGCAAAAGGCTATGATTTGCCTGAGCCGTTTGGTGCTAGTTACAGTTATATGAATATGCGGCAAAATATTGTGGTGGATAGTATTAAATTTCAATTTACTAATCCACTATTTAAGACTTGGGAAAGCCAGACTATTGTTAATGCTGGTGATACCCGAGAAAGAAGCGAAACTCATATGCTGAAATTGGATTCTTGGGTGTTACCTTTCTTAAACATCTATGGTGTTTATGGTAAAACCAAAGGTACTTCAAAAACTAATCTGGACAGCATTTATTTACCAATGTCTTTACCGGGGGAACCTGCGTGGGAAAATCTACCTTTTGAACTGAGTTTCAAAGGAAAAACGTTTGGTGGTGGTGCAACCCTTGCTGGTGGTTATAACCAATTTTTTGCCACATTAGACGCTAACTATACCCGTACCAATCTGGATATTTTGGATGGAGATATTAGTGCGCTAGTTATTACTCCAAGGGTTGGTTATGAATTTGTTTTCTCACCTTTAATAGCTGGACAAGGAAATACCAAGGTTCAAGTCTGGATCGGGGCTATGTATCAGGATATTACCCAACGCTTTAAAGGCGATGTGAGTGGACTTAATTTACCACCAGAGCTTGCATTATTTGAGCATATTAAGCCTATGACAGACATCAAATTCGACGTCGAACAACATCTTGCCCATAAATGGAACAATACTGTTGGTGCACGCGTCGAAATCACCCGTAATTTCAATATCCTGTCAGAAGTCGGTTTCGGCAACCGAAACAGCTTCTTTATTTCTGGTGAGTTCCGCTTTTAATGTTTGGCCTCGTAACACTCAAAAGGCTGGTTGTTTCCAGCCTGCTTACTTTTACTGTTTCATCAGCACACGCTGATATCTTGCCTGATCGGCAGAAAATTGATGGTTGGTTAAACGAATTAGGGGGCAGCAACCATTTTGATGCCCGCAAAAAAATCGACTGGGGCGTATTGCCCGGCCCTTTTTATACCCCTGAAATGGGGATGGGAATTGGTGTTGCCGTAGTCGGTTTGTATCGCCCTGATAGCTCAGACGATATCAGCCAGATTTCCTCTCTGGGGCTTAGCGGTTTTGGTTCCTCTACCGGCGCATTTGGCCTGAACTTTACCAATTACAATTTTCTTGCCAGCGATCAATGGCGGTTATTTGTTTCCGGTACGCTGAATAACACCCCGACTTACTATTGGGGCAAAGGCTATAGCGCCGGTAAGAGTAACGGTAATAAAGAGAAATACCATTCTCAGGAATTTGATATTCGTCCCCGCTTCCTCTATCGCGTCACTGACGCCACTTATATGGGATTAGGCTGGCATTTCTCATCCGTCAATGCCAGTAATCCAGATAGCGGTGCAAAACGGTATTTTGATCAGTCCGTTGGTGGCCGTTCTGTGATGAGTTCTGGTGTAAGTGCCTACTTCAGTTATGATACGCGGGATTTTTTGCCCAATGCTCAGCACGGGCAGGCGTTTGAGATCATTTATACCTATTTTTCCCCGGAGTTGGGAGGCGATCACCGTTTCCATACCACACAGTTTCAGTTCTCGACCTATCACCAGTTATCTGAAAAGACAGTGCTGGCTTTTGATAATTATGCCCGTTTCAGCGCAGGTGATGTGCCGTGGAACCAGTTGTCGCTGCTCGGCAATGGTCAGCGAATGCGTGGATATTATGAAGGCCGTTATCGTGACAATAATATCTTTGCGACACAACTGGAGTTAAGGCACAAGCTTGACTGGCGTCATGGTGTGGTCGGCTGGATAGGAACCGGGACATTAGGAGATACGCCTTCCAAATTAGGAACCAAACACTGGCTGCCTTCCGTGGGTATTGGTTATCGTTTCGAGTTTAAGCCACGTATGAATGTCAGATTAGATTTTGGTGTCGGTAAGGACAGTACAGGGTTCTACTTTCAGGTTGGGGAAGCGTTTTGAGATTGTTAATGACACTGTGCCTCAGTTTTCTGCTGATAGCATGCCAAAGTAACCCTCAACCTGTTGAGCCTGTAAAACCTGTTCTTACCAGCGATACCGATGAACAATCACAGGAAGATTGGCCGGCATTAGCGCCGATTAAACCGCCGGAAGGCTTGAGAGCCTGCTGTGTTTTTGGTTATAACCTTAAAGCCCAATTGTGGAATATTCCCATTCCTTTTTACGACATCGACAATATAGTTGAAGCTGAAAAATTGGGTGAGCATCACTACAATGACAGTGTTATCGGTGCCAGTGCTGCGTTGTTAGGCGTAAGCAATGAAAAGGTTGGCCTGCTCTATACACATAAGGGCGGATTTATTGATATTTCCCATGTCAGGGATACCGCAGACTATACTCTCTATTTGTTCAGCCAGATTTATGCCCATCTTGGACAAGAACGGGAATTAACTCTGGATAATGAACTTGCGGCGCGTAAAATCCACTTTTTTGCTTTTACGCCGCCAGAAGATCCCGCTGAACGTTATACCCTGAGCGTCTATTTAGCGGCCAAACTTGCTTTTCAACTCGCAGTCTGGCATGAAATCGCGCAATGGTATGGCTATCAATCCGTTCCGGGATTTTCAGAAAGTATTTCGGCTTTTTCCCCGGAAGATCTCTATTCGAATCTGTTAGGCGCACGGCTGGCACTAACGCTGATTCTGGAAGGCCATGCTTCCTCTGTGGCTCAGTTTTCAACCTCAATGGCAAGTATCTTGCCGACGACTCTGTATGAACTGGGCGCTTATCCCAAGTCAGGCACAAAAGAGATGTTTGATAGCGTAGATGGCTTATGGTGGAACAGTTATCAACGCGTTCCTGAAAAATTTTTAGTGCTGCACCGCAATTATGATACCCACGATAATCGTTATCCACTCATGCCTTCAGGTAAAGAAAACTTTGCGTTACGTCTCTCTTTACCTGAGCACTATCAGCATTTTTCGTTGGATAAACTGGCTGAATTTCAGTTATGGTCAACCAATGAGATGAAAAACCTGCCTGTCCCAAAACAATATTGGACAGTGAAAGAGTTTAAAATGCTGGCGGAGAATGCCCTGCGTGAAGATAAACGGCAATTGTTGGTTAATTGATAAATTAAGTTTTATTTTTATATTTTCCTATAGGTCCATAGTAATCCCATTGCCTAAAAAAATTTTGTCTCATATTTTTTCGGAATTACCAACAATCTGATTAAGTTTGTTTTTCAACGCATTATATTCTGTTTCCGGTTGTGTGATTTTTTGGTAAGTAGTTTATCCCCGTATTTACGGGGAACACACCAGCGCACTCAATACAGGCCCTCAGATACCCGGATTATCCCCGCACTTACGGGGAACACGTTCTTTGCTGAGTTTGATCATCGTTGTGCTCCGGTTTATCCCCGCACTTACGGGGAACACATGATGTAGCCTATCATCAAATCGTTTTCTGGCGGTTTATCCCCGCACTTACGGGGAACACAAACGCAAAATAATTAGGAAATCGAAAATGAACGGTTTATCCCCGCACTTACGGGGAACACTTAATCACTCAGTGGCGTAAACATCCAAGATTCGGTTTATCCCCGCACTTACGGGGAACACACAGATGCGGATGAGTCGTGAGGCATGAACCTCGGTTTATCCCCGCACTTACGGGGAACACCTAAATATAACAATATATTTTTGAACAACTTTATCAGAAACGGAAATTCTACCATTTTGTATAGCCTTTTAATCCCTCTAAATTAATCCTCAGAAAGCGGTTTAAATTTCACTAAACGCAGGCCATCAAAATCTATCGGTTCCCTTCTGTTTTCCCCTATTGTCTGAAAATCAAATCCAGATTCAGTATTCGTTTGCCAAGCCATAACGGCATTGCCATCTTCGGTGAGTTCAGTGATTTGTTCCCAAATCATCTCCCTAATCTTATGAGAGATATCCCCGACATAAACTCCGGCTCGTATCTCCAGTAACCAAATGGCTAAACGCCCTCGTAATCGTGGGGGAACGGCCTCCGTTACAACAACCGTCATACTCATAGTTATTGGCTCCTGTGCCCAATATCACCAATGGATATCGGTTCGGGAATAGCGGGAGGTTGTGCATCAGCAGGAGGGGGTGGTGGCGATATTTCGCCCGCGGCAAGGACTTCTTCAATTAATGGAATAAGACGTTTCAGGATTCTGTCTGTTCTGAATTTCTCGCGGCAGGCAATTCTGACTTGCCTGTCAGGCGCGATGCTATTCGTCGCAGCAACTTTAAAAGCAATGGGAACGACAGTGTCAAACTTCAAAATATCCGCAATATCATAAACAAAGGATAAGGGTTTGCCTGTATGTAAAAAACCAATGGCGGGAGCATAGCCAGCCGCCAGAATTGCGGCTTCGGTTACGCCATACAGACAAGAAGTGGCTGCGCTGATACAGCGATTGATGAGGTCGCCTTTATCCCAATCCGTATGATCGTAGTTGCGCCCGTTCCACTTTACACCATATTGTTTTGCCAATATTTGATAGATCTTCCTGACTCTGGCTCCCTCAATTCCTCTGAGCTGTTCAACATTCCGCTTTTGGGGAGCCGGTTCACCGAAGCGCAATTCAAACATTTTGCGGACAACTTTTAGCCGTAACTCTTCATCCAGCGCCAGCTTTGCCTGATAAAGTAATCGGTCTGAACGGGCACCGCCCGGCTGTCCGACGGAATAGAGCCTGACACCCGCCTCTCCTACCCAAATGAGTAATGTCCCGGTTGTTGAGGCCAGTTTCACTGCGGCATGGCTGATACGAGTGCCCGGCTCCAACATAATGCAGGCGATGGAGCCGACGGGAATGTGCATGCGTTCACCGTTGACTTCATCGATCACAACGAACGCATTATCTTTGACGTCAATACGCCCCATTCCGATAAAGATCATTGAGTTTCTGTCTTTGATGGGAATGGGTTTTAATGGAATGAATGCCATGACTATACCTTTACGTTACAGTGCCCTTATCAGCATTAACCCACACCCAAATGATTTTGCCCTACCAAACCCTTTCCGGTATTGCTCTAGAAAAAGCGCGCTATCTGACAAGGTGAGTACGCCCTGAAAATCCACGCTGGAAAATTCCATTTTCTGGCCTGACGCTTTAAAGCTGCGATGTTGGGTATAGCGCTCAATATCTGGCGGGAAATCAAACCGGATACCCCATTGGGTAAGCCGTTTCTCATCCTGTATCCAGTTTTGGGCGGCTTGTGTCATTAAGGATTCTATCTCATCAGCGCCGATACCGGCTTCCTTTGCCTGGCGTTTGGCGTGCATCAAAACATCATGACGGCGCTGTCTGCCTGAATCTTTATTTGTGAGGCAGACCGTGGGATTAACTCGGAGTTTGAACGCCAGTTTTTGCCCGTTATGTAACTTAGGCATAAAAGGCTTGGTCTGAATCTGGAAGCGCGGTGAATGGGTTATCGGTGTGGTCGTGGATAACACCAAAAACTCCGGCCTGCCGCTCAAATTCGTCTCTTCCCTGAAAAGGAAATTGCGCTCTTTCTGCTCTGTAAACAGTTGCCACAACAGTTGGTGGGAAGCATAGACATCATTTTTTGTCCGTCGCGACGGTGGTTGTATATGAGAAACAGAAGGTCGCAAAGTGACTTTAGACAGATACATTTGTTTCTCCCATTTTTGTCCCCTCCATTACTGATACCTGATGTATTGTGCGCTGTGTAAATTGCCAGCGACTGCGTGATAGCGGCTCATCCCAGAGCTGATGAGTCAGTATTGTGGTATCAGGAATTTCGATCTCGTTTTTATCTCCCTCCCAGAAGTAGCTCACCACATCGTGATAACCCAGCCAATAGCGGTCGGCTTTCTCTGATTGGGTCAAGGGAGGAAAGGGGGTATCAAGCGCGGATTTTAATGACGGATATTCTGCCAGTAGCGGCATCATTGGAAGAGCCAGCGGGCAGGATTTTCGCCCAAGACTGAGCGTAAAGACGGGTTTCTTCAGCGCATCTTGCAAGTTGGAAAGTGTGAGAGTGGCCTGTTCAGTCAATGAAATGGCGATAACCCACATACCGTCGGTGCGATAATCTCGTGAAGACAGTACCGTGTTTAATTTAGATTTATCATTCAACTCACTTTTGCGGGTCAGGTGCGTCTGTTTTTTCTCTTGAGAGGGAACCTGGGCTGTATGGTAATCCCGCATTAATGAACCGGAAACGCTCTGTTTGATGGCGATTCTGACACTTTGTTGCAATGCTGCAAGCCGGGATTCATCATCCCGCCGGATACCCAGTGCAGCACCTAATAGCCCTAAAATAGCCGAACGGGTGGGATAAATGCCTGTTGGCCGGCTTTCACCGACCGCTTCCACGCCCCAACTGGAAAGTACACCGTATAAGCGAAAGACCAGATAATTCTTCATATTGGCCCCTTTCTTACTCAGTGACGAACCGAACCAGCTCAGTAAAACGACCTTCACCCGTGATGGCATTGATGCTATAGCGGGTGTCAGCGCAAGCGCCATAAACGTTATCGAAGTTATCCTTCTGTTCTTCCAATGCCGTGATGGCATCGGTTGCCTGATCTTCACCATAAATAGGCTTTAAAAACGCAACAGAAAGGGAACGAGGCTGATACTCTCCCTTTTCCGCCAACACATAACTGGCATAAGCGCGGGAGCCGAAACTGTTTTGTTTGCCGGATGGCGCAACTTTAACAGCGGCTTCTGTCAGGGCGGCAATCGCTTTATTCGCCAGCGCTTCATTGCCTGCCAGATTTTCTATTAATAAAGATTTGTTGATGCAGATATAGCTGTAGAACAGGGCAGCCCCAAAGCCCGCTTCGCCAATATGCGCTGAACCGGAATTACTTTTACCACCATTGAGATCATCGACAGCAGTAAAATAGTCATCTTCTACGGTGACACTATGAACGCTGATAGCATGGGCAACCTGACAGGCGGCTTCCACACTGTAGGCAGGGCTGGACGCCAGCATGCGGCCAAACATGGCAATATCCACAGCTATTTTTTCTTTGCTCAGTAGCATCAACTCTTCTTTGGTTGGCGCGCGATTTTCGGTGATAAGTTTATCGGCCAGTGCAAAAGTCGCTTCTTTTTCTGTCGGGCTGATATGAGCCAGTTGTTCGATTTCCAGAGGTTCATCTTTTTTATTTTTGCCGAAAACCTCAGCGATAGCGGTAGCCCATTCAGCCGCTTGCTTCTCTTTAACGCCCCCATTAAGCAAGCGTTGATACACCTGGTATCCAAAACGTTTGGTGCGAAAACCAAGATGGTCTGCGAGGGCAGCCTGAAACAGATCAGAGACTCGCCAGTGACGCTTCAAACTCTGGGAACTAATTCTTAATCTCTCCGCTCCCCCCATTCTGGCAGTTTTAGGGCGTCCAAGATCGTCGCGGTTCAGGTTGGCAGGCGGGTAGGAAGTTAACAGATGTAGTTGAATAAACTGGCTCATTTAAAATTCCTTATAGATGAAAAGAGATTCTGGATGAAAAGTCATTTGGGTGATTTAGCGGCTTTTTATTTCGCGGCCTTGTAGTAATCCATAGCCCATCGCACACTGAGGCGTTTGTTGGCCCGATGCGGTCTTGACTGGTGGTGTTCCTCCATCCACTGTTCAATATCATTGGCGAGGGATAGCACGGAAACCTGGCCGTTGAGTTGTTGCAGAATGCGCCGCAAACGCATAATGAATTCATCGGGGGTTTTGGTGGCCTGCAATTGAGCAAAACGGAGTGCACTGACAACGGATTTGTCATTTTCTGTTTTTGTGCCTGCGGCAGTGGCCAGATTGGTGGTGGTATTCACTTTTACATACACCAGAGTGACGGCAATCATTGCCCATATTGTTATGTTTTTTTGTTCATTTTCTTCGCTATTGCTTCCTTCGGAATCCTTTTCAAGCAAACTGAACCAGAGTGCCCGAAAACCCTCAGTTAACGTTACATCATCAATATCCTGACAACGCTTGAGTTGTGCTTTGTAGAGTGTAGGCGCAGGGGGGATCTTTTTTTCTTGCAATTCTGAGGCTGATAAGAACATGCTTTCCCACCAACGCATTAAGCGGCTTTTGCTTAGATTATTCATTGATAACCTCCTTTTTCTTATTCTTGGATGATTGGGTTTCTATATCGTGTTCTGCCATAAATGATTTGATATCTTTGGAACCCATTAGCCACTTGGTCAGAATTTGCCGCGCCTCGATTTTCTTAGGCAGGTTTTTGGGGGAAATATCTTCTGACAGCACGAATTCATCAAAGAGATCAAAGCAGGTATTTTTGAGCTGATGGAGCCAGATTTTGGCCTCTTTGGTGGATAAAGCAGACGCTTTGTGCCGGCTTCTGATAATTTGTTGCGCAGCTTTAAAGAAGGTAGCTTGGGTGCGTTGATAGAAAATGGCATCAATAAACGACATATCGCCTTTTATTTCATTCGGGCGATTGAACCACGCACTTTTGATTTGGGTACGGCACTGAGTCAGCGCATAGATTGAGAGATTTTGTAGTGTTTTAATTCGCCGGAAAATAGCGTCTTTCTTTTCAATCGGCATGGAAAACAAAGGCAACGTGGTGGAATACCAACCGCGGGCCTTCATATTGTCCATGTCATAGCCAAAAACCCATAATCGTGGGGTGGAACTCTGTTCATCCGCAAAATAATCATTGAGCTGGTTAAAATGGTCGACAACCTGAGCGGCCTGTTGCCCATTTCCATCATCGGAAAAAGTCAGGCTATCCCAGATCTTATAGGTGATACCACCGGGTTGCCCTTTGATAGAAAGACGATCTTCGTTCGGTTTTTTCGGGTTCCATCGATAGGGCGTTAAGGGGTGGTTCCATGTGCCGGCATAATTGTTCCCATAGTTTTGAGTGCGATAACCCGAAACGGATTGCTCGGTTGCCAGCCCCGTTAATTGGCAAATGACGGGTTTTTCCTCTACTTCCAGACGGATCCGCCGTGGCATTGCCCAATACATATGCAGTGCATGCACATTATGCGCATAAATTTCTGTACCTGTTTTTTGGCTGGTATGGGTTTTACCTAGCCACGGAAAAACATCTGAACTATTGAGATCAGGGTCAGGGTAGCGCCAATGATCCCGATTAATGACATTGAGCCAGAGCTTTTGCCATAGTGGAGCATCCAATTCCTGCGGTTGAATCAAAGTCGTCAGTGGGCCACCACCCCGTAACCCGACGCGATACCCGACACCGCCGGCAGGGGCATTAATCTGTAAAGTGAATAGGGCAATGGCC
Organism: Xenorhabdus sp. PB62.4; assembly: GCF_014467285.1. NCBI lineage: Bacteria > Pseudomonadati > Pseudomonadota > Gammaproteobacteria > Enterobacterales > Morganellaceae > Xenorhabdus > Xenorhabdus sp. PB62.4. The sequence continues at coordinate 94,013 of NZ_NKHR01000001.1, forward strand.
GCTATTTCAGGGGAAATCACTTCACATTGGCCGCGTTTAATAAAATGGTCAGTATTGAGCCTGAGTGTATTTGCCCCCGGTGCTTCGATCAGTAATCCTGAAATTTCCGTTGATTTTGCGCCATCCAGAGAATCAAAATCCTGCATAAACAGCGGGCCATTGCCTGTCAGATTGAAGGCATGTTCCACCCGATTAAAAGCGGTTTGCAAATCTGCCTGTGTCGGGGCTTTTTCATAAAAATCATGCCATTCGTATTTATCTTCGGGAGCAAAAACCGTTTGCAGCAAGCCTATCGCCAGTTGATAAGCGGCTCCCTGAAAATCTGCCCGCGGCAGGGCGAAATCGACAACGGCGGGATCGCAGATTGCCGCCAGTGGCAGTTTTTCCTCTCTGCCATTTCTCATTCTAAAAGTCAGCCATGTATCTTTAACGAGGTTCATTACGCCTCCTGCTTAAGGGGTTCATAAAAACCCATGTTGGGATCGTAAGTAAAATGAGGATCACTCTCCGGCAGCCAGATTTGCAGGTATTTGGCGGACTTGAATCTGTTCTGTAACTGCTCCACCGCCTGAGAAAGCGATTCTGGTATGGGTTGCAACTTATCGGCAGATTTGTTTTTGGGGAGTTTGATCGTGCTGAGTTGAACGGGGAACTTTTCATCTTCTATCCACGGTATTAATTCTCCTGCTTCGGTCAGTTTAACGAGCAGCACGTTCACCGTTTCGACGTCGCTAAATCGGGTATTGATATCTCTGTCATCGTCATACCAGCCGCCTGCACTGCGTTTACTGTATTCATAGTGTTGCCATTGCAGGGCTTGTGATCGTGCGATGGCGTCTTTGCTCCGTCCTTCAGCGATTGCTTCATCATCCTTGTATTTGAGTGCTTCTGGGATTTGCTCATCAGCGTCTTCACCGTAAACCGATTCAATCAACGTTCGTGCCTCGGCAGGCATACGAATAGCTCCTAAGCGCAGTAGTTCACGCAAGCCAAGCCATAAACGTCCGGCTGAACGATAAACATATTGGGTATTGCGGAAATCTTTGCTCAGCCAATCGGCTTCGGGGTGATCGTCCCATTCTGGTGAGTGGAGGTATAATTCAGGGGCAGTGCGACTGTCGGTAATACCTTTCTGGTATTCACCATGTGCATTGCGGGTATGGCGATGCAGGCGGCCGACTCGTTGAATCAGGTCGTCGATTGGACAGATATCTGAGATCATCACATCCGTATCGGCATCAAGACTTTCCTGAAAAACCTGCGTTGTAATCAGAATTTTCCCTTGTCGATCCTTTTGTGTGCTTTTTTGACCAAATGTTCCCAGTACACGGTTTTCTATGATTTTCCGGTCATACAAAATAAATCGGCTGTGAAATAGCGAACAATTTTCCGGCGTCTCCATTTGCGATGTGATGAGTTGGAAAGCATGGAGTGCATCGTCCACAGAGTTACGAACCCAAACCACACATTGCCCATTTTTAGCGGCATTCAGGGCGATTTTTACGCATTCATCCAGATGGTTCACTGTTTTTACCATGACAGTACGGCAGACATCCGGCCGACTGCGCAATGGCGTTTCAATAATGGGATTTTCTGGATCTAACGTGACTTGTGTTGCCAGTGGAAAAGCGGTTTCCTGCAACTTTTGTGAAGGCATTCCGCTGGCAGATAACCAGATATCCACCAACCGTTGGCGCTGTTTTAAGGAGAGAGTGGCGGTCAGCAATATCACAGAACCCCCTTGATGCAGATGCAGGCTCAGCAGATTTCCCAGCAACGCAAACATATAATCATCCGCGGCATGTACCTCATCGAAGATCAATACCTTACGGTTTAGTCCAATTAACCGAAGTGACTGATATTTTCTCGGCAAAATAGCAAGCAATGCCTGATCGATAGTGCCTACACCTACCGATGCCATTAATGCCCTTTTGTTAGAGTCTGCCAGCCATTGATGGCACTGCGCTGTCGCGGTGATATCGTCTCTGGTGTAATCACTGTCGTTGTGTTCAGAAGTCAGGATGATGTCACGGAAATTATCATTCATCCCGCTTGCGCCGTGAGCAAGCACGAGGCTGGGTAGTTTGCCATTTTTGGCGTTGAACATACGGGGGTAATGTTTGGCGATTCGGCTAAACATGGCATTGGAGGTTGCCATTGTCGGCAGGCCAAAATAGAAACCGTCTGCCGCCCCGGTCTGCATTAGACGATGAGTCAGGGCAAGGGCGGCTTCTGTTTTTCCTGCTCCCGTTACATCTTCCAGAATAAAAAGTTGTGGGGAATCATCAAGCGGGACTTCCTCAGCCCATTTTTGTAATGGGGTGGGAGGGAATTGATAATAATCTTGGATAGAGGTATACGGAGATATCAGCGGGGTATTCAGGATATCAATATCATCCAGGACAATTTGAGCCTGTTTTTGGGTCATTTGCCAATATTCTGCCAGTGGAAAGGCTTTGGTTTGATAACGAAAATGATAACAATCGGAGCCTATCCAGTCTGCCAACACGACAATACCGGCAAGTTGCCAGCTTACTTGTTTCAGTTTTTGTTGCCACTCTTTTGACAGCAGTTTTTCCAGTGGCACACGAGGTTGAAAAAGTTTAAGCAGATCATGGGCAAATGCTGTTGCATCGACAATATTTTGATGTTCAGTAAAATCGATAATACCTTTACAATTACCATCATCAATGGGTTTACCATGATGGCCGAGCATACACTGCATTAAAACCATCAACGTATCTTGGGCACGGTCTTTTTCTCTGGGTTGCAGGTTGTCATTTCCCACCAAAGCAAACAGAACTTCATCCTGAATTTTTTTCCAGAAAAATAATCCTAGTTGATCATGCCTGAAATATCGGGAATCGTAAGGTTTATACTGATCAGGCTTAATGAGGTCAGTACCTTCCTGAGAATATAATTGCTGGAATGCAGAGGCAAACTTACCGATATCGTGTAGTACCAGAAAAAACGAAAATAGATTCTGTAATGATTCTGCTGATAATTCCAAAAACTCTGCGAGATCTTGCGTGAGCTTTTTTTGTGGTGCCAATAATAACTGGCCTACTGCGGCAACATCCAGACAGTGATAAGCCAGAAGGTGGTAGCCTTCGTCAGAATAGGGATTCTTTTTGGCTTTGCCCCAATATCGCGTGAGGTAGCCAAAAATAGTGATTAATTCGGGCATTTTTTTTCACGGTGAAATAAAATAATAACCGTGCTCCGTTAATGAATTGTTATTGATCTTCTTTGTTTCCGATATATTGACTGAAACGAAGTAAATAACCATCTGGATCTTGAACAAGAAACTCTCTCTGACAGACTTGCGTATCGCCTATATAGTAATAGTTATCTTTCAGTGGGCGAAAAAGCGTGATTCCGTTAGTTTCCAGACTTATCAAAATTGGTGTGATATCGTCGACTTCAATTTGCAAATTAATACCACGCCCTAAAGGCTTGCTGAGTTCTCCCGTATTCCAGCCACTGTTATGAAATGCCTCCAGCATTAATTGTGCCTTGTCTAAGCCTAAATAAACAAAATCGGGATCTTCTCGCTGAATTAATATTTCGAAGCCCAATATTCTCTGATAGAAATCAAGTGAAACAGGAAAATCAGTCACAGTCAGTTCTGGTACCATGCGATTCCAGTATATTGTTTCTGTTGTGGTGTTAGTGCTCAAAGGGTTTTCCTATGTTAAAAATAGCGTTCTAATTAAAAAGGTAGTTAAATATTTTGAGTTAATGACTGATTTTGATAGGTTACCTCATATTCTATCGTTCTGGCACTAGGATTTTTTACTATGTGGAATATTGATCACAGAATCGTATATGGACAGATAATGATGAGAATCCTATAGTTAGACTATTTAGGTTTCGGTGTCTCTATTTATAGTCATGGTCACTTGTAATAAGCCCTGAATGTTTTTATCTGATAGGGTTTTTTCTTTATAAGCTAAAGCTTGCTCTAGTTTTCTAATTTTTTGTGGGTATTTTTTTATTATTGAAAATAATGCGTCTTCTAGCCATCGATTCAGAGTATTCCTAGAAATCCCTTCTGATTCAGCCAGGGAAGAAATGCTGATGTTCAGTAATAGCATTTTTTCCTGAATAGTGCGTTTTTGTTTACTTGAATAGCGTTTCATTGTTAACCTCGTATGAAAAAATTTTCTAGTTACTCTAATGTTAGCTGGTATTTTTGATGATTCAAATTTTTAAAATTAAAAAAAATAAAAAAACAACATCCAAAAAATATTTCCTAGTAGAGACAAATATGAGAACTATTAATTATTTATCTCTATATAGTGTATGGGTTTGTTATTTAACATCAGTATTTATCCCCGTATTTACGGGGAACGAAAAAATAATAAAAATGAAAATAACAACGGTTTATCCCCGTACCCACGGGGAACACCTAAAAAAGTATAGGTGCTATTATTGGCAATGCGGTTTATCCCCGTACCCACGGGGAACACACATCATTAATTAATAAAAAATAAACCCCGGTCGGTTTATCCCCGTACCTACGGGGAACACTTCACATTTGTAATTAATACATGCTCCACGCTCGGTTTATCCCCGTACCTACGGGGAACACAGGGGCTATGGTTTCCGGCATCAGTTCCGCCACGGTTTATCCCCGTACCTACGGGGAACACAGTAAATTCTTCGCTTAATCTTATTTCTTCTACGGTTTATCCCCGTACCTACGGGGAACACGACGGTAATCCGCCCAGTTCCTGCTGTGTTTTCGGTTTATCCCCGTACCCACGGGGAACACTTAATCGGATCGTCAATGATACCTAAATCGACCGGTTTATCCCCGTACCCACGAGGAACACGCATCTCCATCACGACTCAGTTCCTCCATTGCCGGTTTATCCCCGTACCCACGAGGAACACTTTGGTACAATTAGCAGCATCAGACAGATTGACGGTTTATCCCCGTACCCACGGGGAACACGTCAGTTGGCAAGAAGCGCGTGATGCCTTTGCAGGTTTATCCCCGTACCCACGGGGAACACTCATCTAGCTTTTTGTTAAATTCTTTTCCTGCCGGTTTATCCCCGTACCCACGGGGAACACCACCAAATTTTCAGCCAGATTTTCCAGTCTGGCGGTTTATCCCCGTACCCACGGGGAACACAGGTAAAGACAGACAAGACCTCAGAGAACGTGCGGTTTATCCCCGTACCCACGGGGAACACTCAGATTGAGTTTTCACAGTCGGTCTATCGGACGGTTTATCCCCGTACCCACGGGGAACACAGGGGTGAGCGGTCAGCCAATGGCATTAACGTCGGTTTATCCCCGTACCCACGGGGAACACCCCTAATTATGCCCATATGTTTTATAAGTATTTTTTAGAGTGGAAAAATTCTACCACTTTTTCAGCCTATAAATCAGTCCAATTCTCCCTTATCTTTTTTCCTTATTTACCATTTGTAATGCAGCTCGCATTTTATCCACACTCTTAATGGTTTCTTATCAAATTATGAGACTTTTATCGCAGTAATCGCAAAATAACCTGTTAGCCTTAACTTAAATGAGAGCGCTCTCATTACCAATGTGGGCAAATAATAACGAGATAATAATAAAGAGAACAAGATCATGAAAACCATTCTATTGTGTTGTGCAGCGGGGATGTCTACCAGCATGTTGGTGCAGCGTATGCAGTCGGAAGCTGAAAAACGGCAGTTGGATGTGGCTATCAAGGCCGTGCCAGCGCTGGAGCTGGAAGCGTGCATTCATGAAGCCGATGTGATTTTACTTGGGCCGCAAATTCGGTATGAGCTTGCCCGTTTTACTGCACTGGCTGAGCCAGCCGGTAAACCCATCAGTTTGATTGATATGTTGGACTATGGCGCGCTTCGGGGTGATAAGGTGTTGGATCATGCCTTAAGCCTGCTGGAATAAACTTTCATCAAATGGAGCGGCTCCATGAATATTTATGCTTCAATGACACGCATTGTAGAAAGCCATATCGCGCCCATTGCAGGCAAAATCGGTAGCCAGCGGCATATTATTGCGATACGTGATGGTTTTATCTCAGCAATGCCTTTCCTGATTATCGGCAGTATTATGTTGATTGTGGCAAATCCGCCTTTTGATGCGCAAACTTCATCTTCTTTTGGTCAGGCTTGGTTAGCGTTCGCCAAAACCCATTGGGCAACCATTACAATGCCTTTCTTTATGACAATGGGATTGATGAGTATTTTTGTCTCCATTGGCACGGCCTATAGTCTGGCAAAGTCTTATGGGTTGGATGGATTGACTTCTGCTTTGCTGTCTTTGATGGCGTTTTTGTTGGCAGCGGCGCCACAGGTTGAAAATAAAATGCCGCTCGATTTTCTGGGCGGGGCAGGGGTATTCACTGCGCTGATCTGTGCAATTTGGTCGGTAGAGTTGATTCGATTACTTAAGAAATACAATATCACCATCCGTATGCCTTCTCAGGTTCCACCTGCCATTGCCCGATCTTTTGAACTGTTGTATCCCGTTATTGGTATTCTGTTGACGGTTTATCCCATCAGTTTGTTGTTGCAAAGTGAGTTTGATCTGTTGTTGCCCGCGGCAGTCATGCAGGTATTCCAGCCACTGATTGCTGTCGGGGATACGTTGCCCGCGGTGATGTTGTTAGTGTTGGTTGCTAATTTGCTATGGTTCGCGGGCATTCATGGCGACAATATTGTCACCGGGCTGCTTAATCCGATCTTTATGACCAATATTGCTGCTAATGCCGCGTTGATGACTCAGGGAATGGCAACCACGCAGATTTTAACCGCGCCTTATTGGTCTTTTTATGTCTGTATCGGCGGTTCAGGTTCAACTTTGGTATTGGCGTTTCTTTATCTGCGCAGCCGCTCAATTCATCTGAAAACTATTGGCAAACTGAGCGTTGTGCCAGCCATGTTCAATATTAATGAGCCGCTGCTATTTGGTTCTCCGGTTGTGATGAATCCCACTTTATTGATCCCACTGCTGATTGTGCCGCTGGTGAATGCGGTGCTGGCCTATGGCGCACTGCAACTGGATTTAGTGCAAAAGATGATTGCCATTGCTCCGTGGACTGCGCCAGCCCCGATTGGTGCGCTGATTTCTGCTGCCTGGGATTATCGCGCGATTGTGCTGGTCGGGGTGTTGATGGTGATCGATTTGCTGATTTGGTATCCCTTCTTCAAGGTGTATGAAAAACAGCTTTTGGCACAAGAGCAGCAAGCAAAAGATTTAGCTGAGGCAACACCATAACTTCAGGAGGAGCGACGCGTGTCTATTGATTTGGAACAGCAGGATTTTGAGCAGCAAATTATCGGGTTATTGGTTCATGCAGGCAGTGCACGCAGTAGTGCATTAATGGCGTTGCAGCAGGCGAAGGAAGGCAACTTTCAACAAGCCGAGGTGTTGATGAAGGAGTCCCGGCAGGAGACTCGCGCAGCTCATCTTATCCAGACAAAACTGATTGGACTGGATGAAGGGTGCGGAAAATTACCCATCAATTTGATCACGGTTCATGCTCAGGATCATTTGATGAACGCGATGGTGATTCAAGATCTTGCTGACAACATGATCGATCTTTATCAGCGCTTGCCAGTTCCCGATCGTCAGACGGTATAAAAAGAGGTTTATATGAAACCGATCAAAATTGCAGTGATTGGCGGTGGCAGTAGTTACACACCAGAATTGGTGGAAGGGATTATTCAACGCAGGCAAATGATCCCACTGTTTGAACTGGCATTGGTGGATGTGGAAGCAGGACGGCAGAAGGTGGAGATCATTGCAGGATTGACACGCCGTATGCTGGATCGGCATGGTTTGCAGCACGTTGCAGTGAGTGTGCATTATTCGCTGGATGAGGCGATCAGCGGGGCCAGTTTTGTTCTCACTCAACTGCGGGTTGGTCAGCTTTCTGCCCGTGCTGCTGATGAGCGTCTGGGGTTGAAATATGGCCTGCTTGGGCAAGAAACAACGGGTGTTGGTGGATTTGCCAAGGCATTGCGCACCATTCCTGTTTTGTTGGAGATTGCACGTAAAGTCGAACATCTTGCACCGGATGCGTGGATCATCAATTTTACCAATCCGGCGGGAATAGTGACAGAAGCGGTGTCCCGCTATAGCAGAGCCAGGATCATCGGGTTGTGTAATGTGCCGATCTCCATGCACCATATGATCGCCAATATGTTGCAGCATCCTTATCAGGATGTGCAGTTGCGTTTCGCAGGCCTTAACCATATGGTCTGGGTGCATCAGGTATTGGTGAAGGGGAAAGATGAAACAGAGCGGGTACTGGAGTTGCTGTGTAGCGGTGCAGAATTGACGATGAACAATATCAGGGAAGAACCTTGGCCGCCGGAGTTTTTACGGGCGTTGGGGGCGATCCCGTGTCCTTATCACCGTTATTTTTATCAGACTGGCAAAATGTTGCAGGAAGAGAAGGAAGCGGCAGCCAGCAAGGGCACACGGGCGGAGCAAGTCATGCAGGTAGAGCGGGAGTTATTCGGGTTATATGCTGATCCAACGCTGGATCACAAACCGGAGCAATTAAGTTTCCGCGGGGGATCTTTCTATTCTGAAGTTGCATTGGAATTGATCTCTGCAATCCACAATAATCTCGGGACACAGTTGGTTGTGAATACGATGAATCGTGGTGCCATTAATGGCCTGCCGGATGATGCGGTGATTGAAACCAACTGTGTTGTTGATGCCCAAGGAGCACACCCTCTGGTATTTGGTCAGTTGCCGGATAGTATGCTGGCGCTGACACAGCAAGTAAAAACCTTTGAGCGTTTGGCGATTGAAGCCGCGGTTCATGGCGATCGCAAAGCCGCTCTGTTGGCGTTGGTGACGCATCCATTGATTGCAGATGTTGCATTGGATTCGTCATTATTGAATGAAGTATTGGATATCAATCGCATGTATTTGCCACAGTTCCAATAGAACAGGCATTAATTCATTGGGATCACAAGGAAAAAGCATGGTAACACTGGAAGATGTGGCCGCTTACTCAGGCGTTTCCCGCGCCACGGTATCACGGGTTGTCAATGGTGATAAAAATGTGAGGGCGACAACGCGCGCCAAAGTAGAAAATGCCATTGTGGCGTTGGGTTACAGTCCCAATCTGGCAGCGCGTGAATTGGCATCCAGTCAGAGTAATACGTTGGGGTTAGTGACCACTTCCTATCGTGGCGGCTTTTTCGGCGCTTTGATGGATAGCATCCAGACGGAAGCCGAATTACACGGTAAGCAGCTTTTGGTTACGCAGGGAAGAAATAGTGCAGAGAATGAATGGCAGGCCATCACCTATCTGCATAGCCTGCGTTGTAATGGATTAATCCTGCATGTACGTGCTATCAGCGATGATAAATTGCGGCGGCTTGCACACGGCGGACATGCGTTTGTGTTGTTGGATCGGTTGGTATCCGGATTGGAGCAGCGCTGTGTTGCCTTTGATCATCATAGGGCCGGTTACCTTGCAACCCAAACGTTACTTGAATACGGGCATACCCGCATAGCTTGTGTCAGTGGCCCTTTGATGCGTTATCCAAGCCTACAGCGTCGTCAGGGGTTTTTGGATGCTATACAGGACGCAGGATTACAACCGATCGCGTGTCTGGAAGGAGAGTATGATTTGCAAAGTGGTTATCGGCAAATCCGCGCGATTTTGGCAACATCACGGCCTGATGCTCTGTTTTTCTGTAGTGAAGAAATGGCCCTTGGCGGATTGTTGGCGATTACGGAGCAAGGTTTGAGTGTTCCTGAGGATATTTCCATCATTTGTTATGACAGCGGTGAACGGGCGGCATTTATTCACCCTGCGTTAACCAGTGTCCATTTTCCTATCACTGATATGGCGCGTTTTGCCACGCGCCTATTGCTTGAACCTGACACGCAACATCCCATATTTTCGCCTCAGATTATTTATCGGGATTCACTCAAGCGCATGTAAAGCATCACAGTTTGAGAAGCCATTGATAAATGAGTGAGAGTGCACCAGCATTTTTCGCTAAAAAGCGTATTGTAATGGTATATAAATGTGTTAAAACCGCGAACTATTCATCTGTACCTATCCATCTGTACGTATCAATAACTGATTGCATTACATTGAAAATGAAGAAAAAACGCCCAGTTTTACAAGATGTTGCAGACCTCGTTGGGGTCACCAAAATGACGGTTAGCCGCTTTTTACGTAATCCGGATCAGGTTTCTGAAGCATTGGGAAAACGAATCGCCAAAGCAGTGGATCAACTGGGTTACATTCCCAATCGTGTGCCGGATATCCTTTCCAATTCCACCAGCCGTGCGATAGGCGTTTTGCTTCCTTCATTGACTAATCAAGTTTTTGCCGAAGTTATCCGTGGGATCGAGCATGTGACAGACCGCAATGGATATCAGGCCATGCTTGCCCACTATGGGTACTCTGCCCAGAAAGAAGAAGAGCGTTTACTTTCCCTGCTTTCTTATAATATTGATGGCCTGATTCTGGCAGAACGCACGCATACTCCCAAGACGTTGAAAGTGCTGCAAACAGCGGGTATTCCCGTGGTGGAATTAATGGACAGCGTATCGCCTTGCCTTGATATTGCGGTGGGAATCGACAATTTTGAAGCGGCGAGTCAGATGACGCTGGCAATGCTTGAACGTGGTTGCCAGAACGTGGTTTACCTCGGTGCCCGGCAGGATGAGCGGACGCTGATCCGTTTGCAGGGGTTTGAAGCGGCGATGCGAAGTGCAGGGCTTCAGCCAAGAAAAGTCATGACGCCAGTCAGTTCATCCTATTCTTTGGGGGCGGAGCTTTTGCAGGAAACCTGCCAGAAATACCCTGAAGTTGATGGTTTGTTTTGTACGAATGATGATATTGCTATTGGGGCGATTTTCGAGTGCCAGCGTCAGGGAATCAAAGTACCGGAAGAAATTGCTGTAGCCGGTTTTCATGGTCATGATATTGGTCAGGTAATGACACCAAAACTTGCCAGTGTCCTGACTCCCCGTGATTTGATGGGACGCAAGGCGGCAGAAGCCCTGCTCGTTCGTTTGAAGGGGAAGCAGCCGGAACAAACGCTGATTGATGTTGGATTTACGCTTTCATTGGGTGAAAGTGTTTAATTTTTGTAGCTTAAGACGTTGTTTTTCCATCTTCAATTGCGATAAGCCTCACATTTTCCTTTTTTGACGATCCTGATTGATTGCTCCCCATCCTGAGCTACTGTTAATGTTATCGGTAATAGTTACCGGTAACATTTTGCAGGTAAGTCACAGAGATCCAGGCAGTAAGATCTGCATAAAGGAGTTTGATATGAGCGATACCCAACAGCGAAACCATGTTTTTGTCTTGATGGGGGTATCCGGCAGCGGTAAGTCTGCGGTTGCCAACGGTATTGCCCGTGAACTGGGTGCTGCGTTTCTGGATGGGGATTTTCTTCACCCTCGCGCCAATATTATGAAAATGGCACAAGGCCATGCCCTGAATGATGATGATCGTCAGCCGTGGTTGAAGGCACTCAACGACGCTATTTTTGCTATGCAGCGTACTAATCATGTCTCCTTGCTTGTGTGCTCTGCCTTGAAAAAAAGCTATCGGGATATGCTGCGTGATGGCAACAAAAATCTGTCATTCCTCTATATGAAAGGGGATTTTGATTTAATCGAAAGCCGCCTGAAAGCACGCAAAGGACATTTCTTCAAGCCACAAATGTTAATTTCACAATTTGAAACCCTGGAAGAGCCGACCAGAGATGAGACAGATGTCCATCATATTGATATCAAACCTGCTCTTGATGACGTGATCAAAAACACCATGCAATCTATCGAGCGCACAATAAAAACTACTGACCGTATTAGCAAGGGACATTCATGAGTACATTAACTCTGGTCATGACGGCCGTCGGCTCTGTTCTTCTATTATTATTTCTGGTGATGAAAGCCAGAATGCACGCTTTTATTGCCCTGATGCTGGTTTCAATGGGAGCGGGAATTTTTTCCGGGATGCCATTGGAAAAAATCACCCAGACCATGCAAAACGGCATGGCGGGCACGTTGGGGTTCCTCGCTGTTGTTGTGGCATTGGGCGCGATGTTTGGCAAGATCCTGCATGAAACAGGAGCGCTCGACCAGATAGCGGTAAAACTGCTAGGTAGTTTTGGTGAAAAGCGGGCAAATTACGCATTGGGTATTGCCGGGCTTATCTGTGCATTGCCGCTGTTTTTTGATGTGGCGGTCGTTCTGTTGATTGGTGTGGTGTTTGCTGTTGCCCGTCGTACTAATGGTAATGTGGTGAGACTGGCGCTTCCTCTGTTTGCTGGTGTAGCCGCCGCTGCTGCGTTTTTGGTGCCGGGCCCAACGCCTATGCTGCTGGCTTCCCAAATGGGAGCAGATTTTGGTTGGATGATCCTGATTGGCCTGAGCGCTGCGATCCCCGGTATGTTACTGGCTGGCCCGATATACGGTAATTTTATCAGCAAATATGTCACACTGGATTTACCCAAAGATCTGAGCACGCCGAGCATTGGCAAAAGCCAAATGCCTTCCTTTGGTTTCAGTCTGGCGCTGGTGTTGTTCCCTCTGATATTGGTGGGTTTGAAAACCATCGGTGCGCGTTTTGTTGATCAGCAATCTACGCTATACCAATGGCTGGAATTCATAGGGCATCCTTTTACCGCTATTTTGATTGCCTGTTTGGTGGCGATTTATGGTCTGGCAATTCGTCGGGGCATGAGTAAAGACAAAGTGATGGATGTCTGTTCCGCTGCGATTCAACCTGCGGGGATTATCTTGCTGGTGACAGGTGCGGGTGGTGTGTTCAAACAAATTCTGGTGGATTCCGGCGTTGGGCCTGCATTGGGGAATGCGTTGATTGGTGCGGGTCTGCCAATCGCGTTAGCGTGTTTTATTCTGGCGGGTGCGGTGCGTGTGATCCAGGGTTCGGCCACTGTGGCGTGTTTGACTACAGTAGGATTAGTGATGCCAGTGATTGGTGAATTGGGGTATTCCGGTGCACAAATGGCGGCGTTGTCAGTATGTATTGCTGGTGGTTCTTTGATTTTTAGCCATGTGAATGATTCCGGCTTCTGGCTATTCGGTAAATTTACCGGCGCGACAGAATCTCAGACCTTGAAAACGTGGACGATGATGGAAACTATTCTCGGCACAACCGGCGCAGTTGTTGGCATGATCTATTTCGTCATGCTGTAATGCGTTGACGTTTTTTTTAGCTATTTCTGACGGCACCTTATGATGGATTAAGGTGCCGTTTTTACTCTGTTCCAGTGTTATCCGCGTTTGTCAGCCGCTAAATAAACCTCATTCCCTGTTCGTTTACCAATAGCAATCACTAATAAAACAATCACGTTGTCATTGACTTCGTATACTAATCGATAGCCAGAAGAACGTAATTTGATTTTGTAGCGATTGCTGCGACCACTCAATCTGGCCGCAGGAACATGGGGATTTTCTAAACGTTCGGCCAATTTCTTTTTGAACTGTTCACGAATGGGATGCCCCAGTTTTCCCCATTCTTTTAGCGCCCGTTTTTCAAATTTGAGACTATAAGTCATCGAGATTGACGCTTACGAATTCAGGGGCTTTCATGCGTTCGTCTGCAATATGATTTAATTCGGCATCTTCCGCAAGTTCCAGATAATACGCGTAAAGCTCCGGAGGAACACAATAGAATGCAGGTTCATTGCGGTTTAGGATGGCAACAGCACCACCTTCACCATCAGCCACTGTTCCCATTGGATTGCGTTTCAAATCGGTAATACTGGCTGCTGTTGTTGTCAGAATTTGATATGACATATAGCTCTCCTTGTTGAAATTTTATTCAGTATAGCACCTTTAAAAGTATCGTTTAAAGACTCTTTCGACTTGTACGTAAACCATAGGGAACGTTTTATCTTTCAACCAAACCAATAAACTGCTTATAAAGCGCCTCAGCGCTGCGTTCATAACCGGCAGCGGAAAGGTGAACATAATCAGGGCGTGCAAGATTTTGCTGTTCCCAGCCTATAATCGAACATGGCCCGCCCATATATTCCCGCCAATCCCAGAACAGGGTGTGCTGTTTTTTGGCAACGGCTTGCTGAACTTGAATAACGCCGTTGAGTAGCGCAGGTTGCTGTTCACTACAGCTTGCCGCAGTTTTATTTTTCAATGAATCATTTGGTCCAATCAGCAGGATAACGGCCTGCGGTATTGTTTTGCGGATCTCTTTGATTTTGGATGTCAGCTCGTTCTGATAAGCAACCAGATCCAGAGAATCATTAAAGGCTTCATTGGTGCCGTAAGAGAGAAGTACCAAATCCGGCTTCATTTGAGCCAATGTATTGATCCATTGAGGTTGCCATCTATCCAACATATTAATGGTGGCACCATTAATGCCTAATGCCGATAACATGATGCCGGGGCTTTGGCGTTTTATCAGCCAGCCGCCGATTTTCAATTGTGTATCCTGCGGGTAGAGCGAGATTGGAAACGTGACGCTCTTTTCTGGTGAGAAACGCCATTCGCTGTTTGTTGCAGGTAAATCCCATGCTCGCATTGAAGCAAGTTTGGCCTTGATTTGAGCCGCTTCATGAGATTGATAGAGGGCGCTTATCCAATATTGATCACGTCTGGCAGGGGATAAATCTAGCCGTATTGTGCTGTTGGGACTTTCCGGGATGGCGATAAACCCACCCAGTGGATAATCTGCCCGATTATCCTTACGGCTGCTTGAAAGCCACCAGCCCGTTTTATCCTCAGTAAATTTTACTATGGCGTTACGCTGTCCGGGAATGCTCATTGGAGGAACAAAACCCGGTCCGGCATCGCCATAGCGATTCTGTAATAAATTGCGCAGCTTGCCCGTAAAAAAGTCGGCGGCAGTGTGTGAGTCTCCCAATTGTACAAAATGAAGTTGGCGAGTATCGCTGTAACGCAGTTTATTCGCCAGTCGTGTGAAATTGGGATCACCAAAATCCGTCAGTTGTTGTTGGCGGTACGTCTGCGTGATTTGGTTTTCCGGTGAGGGCTTGGGTTTTTTATCGTGGCATGATGACAGGCTCGTAGCGAGCGCAATAACCAGCCCTGCCCCCATTATCCGATAAAACCCACGGAATATTCTAAATGGTTGCATCTTCTTTAACTGGCTCCTGACTAAATGTAATCAATGAAAATAGATAGTTAGAGATGGTTTGTTGCCCATTCAAACTGAAATGAATACCATCGCCACTCCGAAGTTTTATCGTACTGCTGCCATCACCAATATAATCTGAATAATTATCTGACTTATATTTGAACATATCATTAGCGGCAATATAGATTTCCCCCATTTTCGTTACCTCAGTCTGATACAATTTATTAAGGTAAATCATGCTGTTGGAGAGTTTTTTCTGGCGCATATTAGGTGGGCCAACCCAGATGATATTTACCTGATGCTGGCGGGCATCATGCAAGATAGCTTCAATTCGTTGACGATAAAGGTTTTCCCAATCTTCACTGGCGAATTTCAAATAAGGGCCTCCACGTTTTGTTGGCATATCCCAAGGGTCATTAGGGCCTAAAAACATGACGACCAATTTAATATCAGGGTTATCCCTCAGGGCATTGCTAATGGTTTTCGGCCAGTCAAAGAACCCGGGATAAGATAATCCGGTACTTTGCTTGCTCAAGTTAATGCTGGAAATACCATATTCCTGATAAAGACGACGTTTCAAATGCGGAGCAACGCCCTGCATCATTGAATCACCGGCAAAGAGCACCTTATCTTTTACGCCGAGATTAACGTGAGTCTTCTGGACAATTTCAATGACAGGGTTTTGTCCCCGGCTATTTTGGAGCCAGGGTGTCTGAACGAGTTTAATATCCTTTTGCAGTAATGCCGGAAATGCGAAAGAGAGATTCTCGATAGGATGTACATAACCTTCAAGAAAGCGCAGGCCGACTTGAAAATCGGGAGGAAATACGGCTCGGGTGCCGTCACTATTCATGGCTTGTGTGTGATTATCTTGATATTTACCTGCTGCATATGCCATGAATGTCTCACTAGCAGCAAGTGAGCCTTGCTGAATATTATTACCTAAATCCCACAATGGCTCACCCTTGAGAGATGCCCAAGGGCTATTGCGGTGATATTTCTGCTGCCAGAAGTTTTCCAACGAACTTTGATTCAGCCAGATGAGCAACAGACTGGTTACGGAAACGACACAAATCACTTGTCCGACTTTTTTAAGATTAGATATAAATTCAGAAATTGGCATAGATAAATCCTGGCATTCCAGAAGGTGACAATATAAATACCAAAGTAAGGATCAAGGCTAAGGGAATCGGATAATAAACCCAGGAAATCAGGTTATGATTTTTTTCAATTTTATTTCTGAGATTCACCAACCACGGATAGATAATAAAGAATCCCCAAAAAGCCATTAATAGCGTGCTGCTGGATAACAGTGCTGTGAAGATATCCCCGGAGAACAATTGATTTAACACAGCTAACGCATCATTAAACGTTGGGCTACGGAAAAAGACCCACGCAAAGCAGACAAAATGGAATGTCACCACGCGGGATAAAAATAATGAAATCGGATTCCTTGCTTGTAATTCGTTATTTTTTTTCGCCGTGGGGAACAGGGCATTTTTAATATTTTGCAGAATTAATCCTAAGCCATGAATCGCTCCCCAGAGAATAAAACTGAGACCGGCACCGTGCCATAGACCCGAAATCACCATGGCTGTGAACATATTCAGATTCTTGTGGAATGTGCCTTTTTTGTTACCACCCAGTGGAATGTAGACATAATCACGGATGAACGTTGACAGGCTGATATGCCAGCGTCGCCAAAACACCTGTAAATTCTCGGCAAGATAAGGGGCATCGAAATTGCGTGGGACGTTGAAACCTAATAGCAGGGCGATACCAGTGACAAGATCGGTATAACCGGAAAAGTTAAAATAGATATTCCAGGCGTAAGCATAAATTGCCACGAGAATTTGCCCGGCATGATAGCTGGTTGGATCTTCAAAAACGGAATTAACAAAGTTCTCAGAGAGCGTTGCACTGAGTAAAAAGAGTTTTGCGATAGCGAGTGCGATCAATAGCAGTGCTCTTAAAGGCTCCAGCATCACTCTGGATACTGCCTGAATTTGTGGCAGAAAATCTTTGGCCCGATTAATTGGCCCGGCGACGATACTGGGAAAAAAGCAAAGATACAAAATGACATCGGGCAGTGGAGCGGGAGGCAGTTCCTTCTTGCATACGGATACAACATAACTGACCGAATGGAAAGCATAGAATGACAGCCCTAATGGCATCAGTAATTCCAGTACAGGCAGATCTACGGTAATGCCAATATTGGCTAATGATTGCTGAATAGCTTCTTGGAAGAAAGAGTAATATTTGAAGGCAATAAAACAGCCGAGAATACCGAATGTCAGCAGAGTGAATATGACTTTGTTGGATAAATAACGACTGAGAATATTCGCCAAGAGATAAATAAATAGGGTATAGGTGAATAAAATGTAGGCGAAGTTTGCTGAAAAAGAGAATACAAATAAATAACTAACTAAAATTAATAAGCCATTCTGTAGCTTGGGGGCCTTCTGCAAAAGCCAATAGACAACAAGCAGAATAACAAACGATCCAAGAAACTCAAAAGAAAAAAAATTCATATTAGGCTCTGGCTAACCATTTATCGTTGGGAGAAGGTATATAATTGTGGGGCACATTATAGTATGGAATTTATCTATGTTTACAATAGGTAATATAGGAGAGGCTGATAAAAAAAGAATCCACTTTGCAATTAATACAAAATGGATTATTGAGAGATTATTGTACTGGCTATTCCCTGGCCTTTTTGTTTATTTATCCGTATGATTATTGGATAGAGAATTCCTGTACCTGTGAAATCAACTGCTTATTGACATTAAATACCTGATGCAGATAGCGATTGTAGCCAGCACCCAGTTCGGAATAACCATTAAGGTTATCGATAAGTTTGCTGGTATTCAGTGGCTTCTGCGCTGTCCTTTGGTTTGCACGCGAAGAACGCAGTGACTCATAGGCACGGTGCGTGTTCAGGTTTTTCATATAGGCAACGACAGAATCATCAATGGTATGGTAAACAGAATAACCTTTGACTTTTCCTTTCGTTTTACCACAAGAGCTACAGCGCATACCAAACAAGTTATTGTTTTTCTGGGCAAGCTCTGACGTTCCCCAGCCGGATTCCGCTGCTGCCTGAGTGGCGACAAAATGGGTCGGTATAATATCAACCCGGCTGAGTAGTTGATTCCAACTGACCTGTCTTGGTGAGTTGCAGGTCATTTTGTAATCCATGCAGATCTTTTTTAATCGATTGATATCCTGTACAGACCAGTTACGTGTTTTCTGATATGACAGGAGCCATTTACGATCCTGCATAATCTTTTGATTATGCTTGTCAATTACAGGGACAACAACATTTAAAAACGCTTTCTTCCGGGGTGTACCTGAAGGGTATTTTCGCAAATCAGGCAAGTTTGTCTGAATGCCATTGTGAGAATACTCTTCCTTTTTTGAGGTACTGGTCGAGGCATAGCTCAGACCGGTAAAGACTAATGAGATAAAGAAAGCGAAGACCGCAGTTGTCCTCATCGTTCGAGAGGGCATTTGCTTCTCCTCGTTTTATTACTCTGGATAAAAAACAAACGAATATTAGCAGAGCAAACAATATCTGGCTACTGTTATTCGTCATTCATAAGTTTCGTTTCTGTAACGAATATTAGCACCCTACTGACAAATATCTATATTTTTTACGTTGTATGGTAAATAAGTGTAATGATTATTATGATTTTATCTGGTGGATAGTATTGGTTATTTAATGTTTATCTATAATTATGGGTGAGTTCTTATACCTATCCGGTATTAAGTTGTATTTCTTTTAATGACTTTGATCTTGATGCGGATAAACCAATTACTTATTCGCTGAAATCAAGTGAAATACCCAATTTTATATCTGAATAATAGCGTCATATTATAAATGGTTCGTTACTCCGCTTTTATGACTAAAAATGGAGTAAATGAGAATATCTAAAACATACCATTATATCTGGTTAAAAAACGCGATGATTATCAGAAAAGAATTAGGGAGCTTCGGCTCCCTAATTGTGCATGATGGAAAATCAACGAAATATTACAGCCACTTAGAAACTCCGCCGTGACGAGAGCATGCTCCTTTACGAGATTTACTCTTGCTATAAGTTCCGTCTTTACAAAGAGCCGTATTGGCACCTTTTTTCACAGATTTATTTTTCTTCTTAGCAGCTTTTTGGCTTTTTGCTTTTTTGGTGACTTTCTTTTCTGGTGAGTTAACTTTATTTTTAGCTGCTTTCACATTATGTTCTACTGCCGTTGCTGTTTTTGACGCAGTTTCGGCTGAGGTTGATACCGCAGGCGCTGCAAGTGCGGCACTTGAAAACAACACCAGTAATGCTGCAACTGATAACTTCAAGCTTTTCATCATATATGTCCTCTGATTAGAGTCCTTACAACCCGAAATATACTCTTGCAGTTTGGAGTATAGTTTTGAATGTTATGATTGCAAATTTGACATAGGGAATATTTATATTTTTATATACGGGCGGTTTATGTTTTCTTTTAAGAACAAATAATTATATATGTGTGATATTAGGTTTATATGTTTATTTTTAATTAGTTAATCTCTTTTATAGGTAATTAATGTATTTAGTCTGCAAGGTTTTTGACTGGTAATTTACCTATTTGAAAAATATAAACAAAACAAATTAATATTAAAACTGCCTGATGAATACGGAATCAAATGCCTATCCCATCGTTTGAACGTCAGGTTGGTACGACTCAATTAGTATACATTCAAGGTTTTGATGTGAAAAAATAACACGAAAAATGGGGAGAATGGCGGTGAATGGCATTGAGCAAAAGGTGACGATCATTACAGGAGGATCCCGTGGTATTGGTAAAGCCACGGCATGTTGTCTGGCAAAACTAGGGCACCATATCTGCGTTGGCTATCGTAGCCGTGAAGATGAAGCCTATGAGGTCGTGGAGATGATCCGTTCCCTGGGGCAGTCAGCAATTGCGGTTCAGGTGGATATAGCGGATGAAAAACAAGTGGTGGCCTTGTTCCAGCGGACAGAAAAAGAGCTAGGTTATATTTCTGGATTAGTGAACAATGCCGGAATTTTAAAACCTCAGGCCACCATCGAACAGTTGACGGCAGAACGGCTAAGTGAAATCTTCGCAATTAATGTCACAGGGGCTTTTCTCTGTGCCCGTGAAGCGGTCAAGAGAATGGCTTTTCGTCATGGTGGGAAAGGCGGGGTGATTGTTAATGTTTCATCCGCTGCTGCCAGACTGGGTTCTCCTCATGAATATGTTGATTATGCAGCATCGAAAGGTGCCGTTGATACGATGACAATTGGCTTGGCGCAAGAAGTGGCTGCACAAGGGATTAGGGTAAATGCCGTGCGTCCTGGGTTCATTTATACCGAAATACATGCAGATGGTGGAGAACCTGAAAGGGTTGATCGAATCAAAGATTCTTTGCCCATGAAACGGGGTGGGCGGCCGGAAGAAATTGCTCAGGCCATTGCGTGGCTGCTGTCTGATGAATCATCGTATGTTACAGGCAATTTCATTGACTTAGCAGGTGGCAAATAGGCTGATGGAATTTGAAATGAGGTTCTGGGTAAGATGGCCTGAAATATTCGTGTAGAAATATTAAAAGCCGGAATTCTTCTTAATATTTCCGGCTAATTGATAGAAGGTAATTTTTTAATGACAATGGTTTTAAGCCAGCATTTCCATCAACTTAGGTTTAAGAATAATTTTGCCGGGTTCCATCTCAATATTAATGGGTTGTTCTACTAAGTTACTGATTGTCAGCCAATCTCCTGCAATATAAAGTTCACCATTTTCGCGGATATTGTCGATCCCTTCATATGGATTAGTTTCCACTTCGTTGATCAAACTCGCCAGATCTGCATTGGGATCAATAAGAGAGATGATGATTCCATTGGAAAATTGGGAGATATGAAATAACTCATTCGCGGTAAATCCAGCATCGCTGAGTGCACTGCCATTCAGGATTAATTCTGGGATATCAATGTCAGTATGGCGAAATGAAACATGAAGGCTCATTTGTACGTTCCTTGTGTTATTGGGATATATTACGATACTTTATCAGCACTTCGCCCGCACTGCACCGCGAATTCATACGTGTTTTCATTTGTATCGCATTCTTGATTAATGATTGATATCTACCCTAGCGTTTAGTTGACTAATATGCTATCGACAATGTTGCTCTTTGCGAAGCGACTCGCAAAAAATCACTGGATATTTATCCATTTTCAAATGTTTTGTTAGAATTCAACCACACAATCATTCTGATGTGATTGTCATATTTATGAAATAAATTTTTCATATCATTGTCATTTGCGATTTTTCTCCCGTTACATTTTTTACATGTTAATATGAATGAAGGCCATGAATGAAGGCCGGAAACAGGAGGTTATCTCTTCAAATTGTGGTCTGAAAATAAATAGTGGTCTGGAAATAAATAGTGGTCTGTAAATAAATAGCGGTATCAGGTGGGATGTTTTTTTAATGTATTAGCTTAGCCTTTATTGAGATAGTTCCTGAGTGGCTGATAATAAAAAAGATAAATTGTCTTTATGAAATGTTTGTTATAGATAACGATTTTATATTTGTTTGTTATGGAAGAGAAAATGAAACTGGATTTATATAAAAATAACCATATGGTTTACTATGTATTTTTAATACCTGCATTCATGATTGTGTTTTATCGAGTTATATATAATGGTTTTTTATTTTTTAGGTCAATGATTCCTTCTACCACAGTGAGTAATACATTATGCTAAAACGTAAATATTTAACTCAATCCGAAATTGAGCAATTGCTGGCTGAATTAGAAAAAGGGGCAAATGCAGAGCGTAATATCTGTATGCTTTTTATGGGGTTTCTCCATGGCTTTCGCGTTTCTGAATTGCTTGGGCTACGTATGTCTGACGTGGACCTGCGTGACCGGAGTTTGAGTGTTAATCGCTTGAAAAATGGTTTTTCCACAATCCATCCCATGGTCTCACGTGAAATTCAATTGTTACGTAAATGGATGAATATACGTAAGAAATATGAAAAATTCGGCAAGAGTGAATGGCTGTTTATCTCCCGCACTGGCGAGCCTTTATCGCGGCAGCAGTTCTATAAAATCATCAGGAACACAAGTATCAAGGCAGAAATTGCGATTTGCGCGAATCCGCACATGTTGCGTCATTCGTGTGGTTATGCGTTAGCGGATAACGGAGTCGATACTCGATTGATTCAAGACTATTTAGGTCATCGTAATATTCGCCATACCGTCAGGTATACCGCGAGTAATGCGGGTCGCTTTGATGGAATTTGGAGGCAGAGAGGGAAGAGAAAAAGGGTTACATTTAGTACCAAACTGTTAACTCATACAGACTAAACCATGAAAGCCAATTTATCTTATATATTATATCTTTAATATCATACAAAATGGTTTTTCATACTTTCGATAGCGAAATTTTCATACAGGGTGAGTTTTTTAGATAATATTATAGGAGGGAGCTATAGAATTTTTTGTAATTTTATGGAAGTTCAACGTCAAGAATTAACGTTCTTCATCATAGAGTTGAAAAATATTTTTCATGTCTTAAAAATGATCGTGAGTTTAAAAGAGAAGAAGCCATTGAAGTTAACAGTTTGGTACTAAATGTTAACCATTTGGCAGTTTCTTGCCTTATATTTTCCGATGAATATTTAAACAATCACTACCTGCCAAAGACGTAGTTGAAGGATGATAATGAAAAAAGCCATTCCTGTTCAGGAATGGCTTAGTTTTTTGAAGCCTTAATCTTTTTCTATTTATTAACAATATAAACCTTGCCTTATAATCCCAATATTGTTTCCGCTACACAGGCATATTGATTATTCATATTCACTTTAGGGGGAGTAAAACAATCTTCCAAAAACCAGTCTGCTGGCGTTTCCAGAGCAATAGCAATAGCGACCAGATGCTCCAGACTGATTTTATTGGTTCCTCGCTCATAACGTGACAATTGCTGATGACTAACTCCAATTTTGTCTGCCAGCTCTGCTGCTGTCACTCCAATTTCTTTCCTTTTCATTTGGATTCTTTTTCCTACCAGCATACTGACGTGCATGATATCTTTGCTCTCAATTTATAAATAAGTTAAATAAACGACTGCGGTGCCTTCATATTTACCGGCTTTTGGTGGGGTGATTGTGTGCAGTGTTGATTTTAGTGTGAAAGGCGACCTTTCATGATTTTTTCTGGCAGTGACCCTGACCCCATTTTCTGCGTCTTGGTCATTAATTTGCAATGTCGCATACATTTGTCTATTGGAATCAAAATAAACTTTAGACTCACCATCAATTGATTTAGCGTGCAATTGTATTTTGCTGCTAGGCAGAGCACATTGAAGGTAACCATTAATTGTTCGGCTGGCATTATTCACTTCTGAAGCAATTAATTCTCCGTATGCAATTTCAGAAGGTAGATAAATTTCACAAAATTGACGCGGAGGCGGCATTTTATTGCAAGTGGAATTCGGGAATTTTTCAGCATGGCCATATCCAGGGGATGTCTGCCTCACATAAAACAAACCTACACATTCTGAATCTGCGGTCATAATGTCGAATGTAACCCGATTAGGAATTCCAAATGTCTTTTTATAAGCCCGCATAACGTCTGCCGTTGTCGGGTATTTTTGTGCATCTGTCAGGCATACTCCGGCAATGTCGCAAGAACCGTACATACCCGGCTGATTATTCTTATATTGCACATCAGGGCCAACAAGACATCTTCCCCATTGATAACAAGGATTCGGGATCCCCTCTTCCTCTGTCCATTCAATAATTTCCATGGTTGTGGTAGCTTGATCACCCTTTGGTACCGTATTCACCGGCATCACATAAGCCCCACCATAGGCCTGTGTGGCGCTTAATAAAAACAGCAAGGCCGCTAGTTTCAACAACGATTTTTTAATATGGCGCATAGCTTATTTTCCAAATAGCATCTGATTCTGACTAAAGATCGTGGATGAAAAACCAGTCAGCATGACTAGTCGTAGTTAACTTCAAAAGCCGCGATTGCAGTAAATCGACCAATACCAATCTTTTTCTCCTGAAGAGCGCTAGGTTCGGCTTGTATATATGCCCGGAATGGGATCACATTATTTCTGCTATCAGCTAATAACGGGAATTCACTGGTTTTATTAAATGGTATCGGTGTACCATCGGTTGTTTCCATTCCAATAGCTACTCCCCCCTTACCAGCGGTAGATCTAATCGCTAATAATCCCGGCAATTCTTTGCTGGATTCTCCTGCGAACTTAATTTTTAGGCGTTTTGTGACACGAGGATCACAATTCTCCAGACGAAGATTAAACCGTTGGTTTTCTGTACGATGTTTCTGATAAAGATCCCTGTTAGAAATAGTTCCGAAATTTACTTCTATATTTTGATCTTCTGTCTTAATCGAACAAGTCGGAGCAAGTACAGTGAACGTAATTTTGACATCTTGACGCAGGTTATCTTGTGCATACGCAATTGGCTGGCTGTTAATGCCCAAAAGAAACAACCCTGTCAGTACATATTTGGATAATTTGATGCTTAACGGACTCATTATTATTACCCTACATTTATCCAATTATTTATCGAAAGAAACTCATCTCGTTCCGGCTAGTTCTGTATTAATGCCCACCAATGTCGTCGCTATTTACTATTGATGGGACATCACCTATGCAACTTAATTTAATCAGCTTCCTTCAGTGACGATTTTTTTCACCGTACAGGTATTGCCACTACAATTAAATGTTAACTGTGGATGACCACCATAATCATTGACATAGGTCAGTATCGGCGTATTCCCCAATGAACTGATTGTTCCACCCAGTTTTTCGCTGCTTCTGGGCGCTAACATAACAGGCTGAAAACCCTCTACACTCTTACCATCCAATTTGTTCGATGCTTCTGAAATAGTGACGTAATAAGGTGTTGGGTTATTCACTAGATACTGATTTCCTTCACGGGTTAGAGTGAGTTTTTCCTGCCACGGGTTATCAATATCAATACGACGTGCGATGACAGCTTCAGGACGGTAGAACAATTTGATGCGCGTCTGTACAGCTAGCTGCAATACATTAGGCTTCTCACTGCGTGGTGGAATTTCGCGAACATTGAAATAGAACAAGCTCTCTCTATCTTGTGGCAGTTGAGCGATTGTCGGCAATGTTTGAATCTTAACCTGACTCTTTGATCCCGCTTCAATACGCTGTACAGGCGGAACAACGATAAGTGGGCCATTGATCTTATTTCCCTTTTCATCTTCAATCCATGACTGTGCCAAATAAGGCAAATCAAGATGTTGATTTTCGACGTTAAGGCTAACGGACTTCACATCCCCATTAAAAATGACTCGGGTACGATCCAACGTTATTGCTGCCATTGCCTGATGAACTGACATCAAACCAATCAGTGTCATGGCAGTTATCATTAGCATTTTTTTCAGTTTCATAGTGTTATTTGCTCATGCTCAAAAGAAGCTCAGGTTTATACTGCTGTGCTAACCAAAGGCAGCACTTCCCGCGTCAAAAAAGCAATATAATACGCTATTTAAGACAGATTTTACGGACCGTTTCATTACATTTTACTTATCCTCGCCTTTTAAAAACTGACAAGGCAACAAAATTGCAGACAAAGATTCTGCGGCAATATCATCTGGTACGGTAATCTCACACTGGGCACGCCCATTCCAATGTACTGTCAATTTTTCACCCTGATTAATTCCGCTCAGGTAAGCGTATCCATCATCACTGACAATGCCGATTTCACGCTGAGCGGCATTCAAGACAGAGGCACCAAACGGTGGGAATGAACCGTCAGGCTGCTGGATAATCGTCATCGCTTTAATCCCAGACACAACCTGGAATTTGCGATAACCAATCGCACCTTCTGTCAATGTTGCCTGCTGGACAGAGCGCAGTGCCTCTACATCATCTGGCAAGTTATCTAAGTCAATATTTGCCGTATTACGGTAATAGTTGTTCACATCAACCAGCACTGCTTTACCAAAATAGTTGGTATAAACGGCCGAACCGAATCCTCGGATAGGTACATTGCTGATACCTTCTGCATCTACCATCAGACGTGTTGCACCCGGCATGTTAATACGGTGCAGTGCGGCCCCATTTGCGGTTACAGTCACGCCACCTTGTAGGCCAAGTGCAGCCGTGGTATTGCCGCCATCCTGATAACTGGCGCTGGCAGTCAACAGTGCCTTGTCACCATAGTGAGTGTAATAACCATCCGCTAATGCCCTGCCGCTCATATTGGTACCCGCCGAAATACGGTAGTTATTGCGATCATCAATGCGGCCATAGTAGCCAACCATATGAGAGTTGCCTTGACGGTTAAGCATTCCGCTATAACTGAAAGTGCCACTATCTCCCCACGGAACGGAAAGATTCAGGTACATGCCGTCATCTTTTTTATTGTCAAAATTGTTGCGGTAGGCTGATAGGCTGACACTGATATTTTTATAACGTCCAATATCTACGTATTTGGATAAGGAGACGTTATAACGATCATTTGTTGGCCGATTCCAGTAGGTTTGATGGCTATAGTTAAGGTGAGCACTCAAACCGATATCTATAAATTGTTTATTGAAAATGATGGTATACAGCTCTTTGCCACTATCAGAAGAAACATTCCGATAGCGACGATCAATATACTGCCCCATATTCATGAAATTACGTTCAGAGAAACGATATCCGGCAAATGTCACTTGGCTGTTGTATTGATCAAAACGTTTCGAATAACTGAGACGATAAGAGCCACCTGCCAGCGTTTTATGCTCTCCCGGTAATCTTGCCCTTGATTCTGTTACGTCAAAAGACAGCGCACCAAACATCATCAAGTCACGGCCGACCCCCAATGACAAGGCGTTATAGTCTCCCGCCGCCAAAAGACCGCCATACAGTGACCAACCGTTATTAATTCCCCAAGAGAATTCCCCCAAACCAAACGCTGGCCCTTCACGACGGTGCTTATCATTAGTCGATTGACCACCAACTAATTTGTACTGCACACGTCCGGGACGTGTCAGGTAGGGAATAGTTGCTGTGTTGACCTGAAATTGCTGGATGCTGCCGTCCTGCTCTTCAACTCTGACATCCAGCGTTCCTGACACAGCATCACGCAGATCCTGAATACGGAATGGGCCAGAAGCGACCTGAGTTTCATATAATACTCTTCCCAGTTGGCTAATCGTCACCTTGGCATTAGTCCGCGCCACACCTGTGACTTCAGGCGCATATCCGCGCAAATTCGGTGGCAGCATATTTTCATCTGTCACCAAACTGACACCGGTATAGCGGAAGCTATCGAAAATGTTGGAATTGAGATAATCCTCACCCAATGTTAATTTCGCTTCCAAACGAGGGAGTGCACGATACGCGTAATAACGGCTCCAGTCCCACTCACGCTCTCTTCCCGTAGAATTATTCCGGCCAGAGCTATTCCTACCCAAGTTATTTGATTTATCATCCTCGGTTTTAAAACGATTATATCTGGCCTGCCAATCAGCGCGAAAACGCCACGCGCCGGCATTCATACCCGCGGTTCCGATAGCGCTTACCTGTTGGTTACTGCTACCGTGGTTAGGTTTGGATGTTTGTGCATTAAGGTTATAGTCAAATAGCAATCCGGGGATTCCATTATCCCAACGGGAAGGTGGATCCCAGTCCTGCAAGTCATATTCCAAATAGATTTTAGGGATGATTAAATACAGCGTGTAAGTGGCTAAATCACCCCTGGCCGATACGCCCGGCAAGGTATTGAGGTCGAGACATTTCCCCTCATTCTGCCAACCCAATTTTTCTACCCACTCCGGTTTCAGTGCGATTTGTTTCACTAATTCGGGGGATATACAGGCTTCACTGCCTTTCGGATCATCAGGTGGTGCAATAAAATTGACAGAATACATCTCCGGAAATTCATTTTTATTCACCCGGACACCCATTATATAGTTACCCGGCATGATATAACCTGCGCGTGCGAACTTATCCAAATCAATATTGGCACGTTCACCGATATCCAGCGCATCGGTATTGAATTCAATTGCTGGCTTAGAATAACCTGCCTGAATACCCGATACTGCAAACAGTATCAGAGCAGAAAGCGGTTTGATTCCGTAGAGTAAATGGCCTGTTTTTATTTTATTAACTATCTTCTTTTTATTAACCAATCTGTTTTTATTAAAGGTGTTTTTTCTATTACTGTTCGTTTTTTTATTAAAAGATGAAGAAACATGATTCATAGAAACTGAAAACAAAGCCATAGCATCCTCTAAACAATGAATCGTTAATAATCCAATTTGAATCTAGCCGCTGTTTGATACTGCCAAGTCTGTCAGTGTGTAGGCGTTCTCACCAACTACATGGCATCATTAAAATTCATCGTTCTAAATTGAGGAATATGACCAATACTGAGGTTGCAGAGGTAGCCACATGTCCTGCTTGTATCCGTAATAGTTACGTTCTCTGTTTATGCTTTACTGGCTTAACCGTACTGCGGGGAATAGAGAAAACATGTCACCACCGGTATGCCATCAAAAATTAATTTCGAATGGCAAAAAATTTTATTTTCCTAATACAGCCAATAGAGAACACCGTAGATTAAATAAAACAGGGTATTTCAATTTACCTCATATAGGGTTCATTTCGTTAATGGCACATTCTGCCTACTCAATGGATCGTAATATTGATTTATATCAATAAAGCCGATTTCATTACAGAATATTGTAATACCATACTGCTAACACGTGATATTCAAGAAATACCCTGAAAGTATCATCAGGAAACTCATAATAGAAATCGCGATTGGTTTCCTGATATTCAACTAATAAAAACTACCTGTCAGTTCGGAATATTACAGGTAGTTCAAAGTGAAGTTTGCGATAGCAGTAAAGTTACCTGTTTTCACTGTAATGTCTTTACCTTCAGTACCACCCTGCAAACCTTTCAGGCGTGCAGCGAAATTCAGGTTATTGTCGCCATCTTGCAGAGACATCAATTCAGATGCCTGGCCCAGAGGAATATGCTTGTTACCATGATTAGTAATCATGATACCAGCACCTTCTGCACCACCTTCAATAGCCAACAAGCCTTTGATATTACCGTCAGCTTCTGGGCCGGTGAACGTTGTGGTTACGCCTTTTTTAACGCCAAGCTCACAACCTTGTAGTTCAATCTTGAAAGGCACAGAAGCTGAGTGACCACCATCTTTCAGAACAATGTTGCTCACTTGGCCCATTTCAACTTCAATATTATTATTTTTGATTGAACACACTGAATTAATAATAGAACCATTGAATTTGACTGTGCCGTTACCTTGAGTAGGTGCTGCATTTGCCGCGCCAGCAGTTAAAGCCACACCCAAACCTAAAACCATCGCCAATTTGTTAAGTTTCATAATTTAACTTATGCCTTTAATTGTAAAATAGATTCTGATAGCCAAAAGGAAGCCGAAGCACAGAAATTAATTTCTGACACTTAGGCGAATGATTATTTAGTTTTTTGACAGAAATCATAACCGGTCAAAATAAACCAAACTGACAATATCATTCTACAGAATAAGTCTTAAGTCAAATTTCAGCCGATAAAACTGGTTATGTGCCTTAACATCATATGAAATATGAGTTTTTATAAAAAAGTACGCATAATGAGTAGAATATTTTACTAATAATTTTTTTATTTTGGATTATTCCCCTGAGTTATATCGAGCAATGTTTAGTAATTTAGTATCTTAATTGGTGTTGCTTTATTGCTCTATTTTATCTTTCTGAAAAGCAGGGGTGTTTTATTATCTCGTCATAACCATAATATTTAGTTTTTATTATCAATCTTATTGTTTAAGCCAAAATAAACACAAAACATTTATCTGGTAAGTATAATTACCAAGCTAATTATCAATCAACAGTATAATTTAAAAAAATGCCACTTTAAATTGGTTAAATTTATTCGCTTTATCCATTTTTTAATCAATTTATTGCGGAATAAAATAACTATTAAATAAATCTGCCTAACCCATCATTAACAAAATAGGAAAGGGAAAATATATTTTATAAATAAAAAGCCCTTTCCAATAATGGAAAGGGCTTATTTTTTTCTAATAAGACGGTAAAATTATTTACGTTTTTTTAATTATCACCTAACAAAATGGATTCAAGTGCAATCTCAATCATGTCGTTAAATGTATTTTGACGCTCTTCAGCCGTTGTTTGTTCGCCTGTACGAATATGGTCAGAAACAGTACAGATCGCCAGCGCTTTTGCACCAAACTCAGCAGCAACACCGTAAATACCTGCTGCTTCCATTTCAACACCCAGAATGCCGTATTTTTCCATGACATCAAACATCTGAGGGTCTGGCGTATAAAACAGATCAGCAGAGAAAATGTTACCTACACGAGCATTGATATTCTTCGCCTTGGCTGCATCAACAGCATTGCGAACCAGATCAAAATCAGCAATCGCTGCGAAATCGTGATCTTTAAAACGCAGGCGGTTAACTTTGGAATCGGTACATGCCCCCATGCCAATCACAATATCACGGATTTTGACATCTTCACTGACAGCACCACAGGAGCCGATACGGATGATTTTTTTAACACCGAATTCAGTGATCAGTTCTTTGGCATAGATAGAGCAAGATGGGATGCCCATGCCGTGGCCCATAACAGAGATGCGGCGGCCTTTATAAGTTCCGGTGAAGCCAAGCATACCGCGAACGTTATTAACCTGACGAGCATCTTCCAGAAAAGTTTCAGCGATGTATTTTGCACGCAGTGGATCACCTGGCATCAAAACAACATCAGCAAAATCGCCCATCTCAGCATTAATATGTGGGGTAGCCATAAGTTTATTTCCTTGTTTTTATTACGTATCAAAATAAGTGAAAATGAGGAGGCCCATGGCCTCCAAAAAAATTAAAACATCGCTTTACCGTAATCCATTGGCGTCAGGTCGAAATATTTCGCCACTGTCTGACCAATGTCGGCAAATGTTTCACGATGCCCTAATGAACCTGTTTTAACGTTAGGTCCGTAAACCAGAACCGGGATATGTTCACGAGTGTGATCAGTTCCCGCCCAGGTCGGGTCACAACCGTGGTCGGCAGTAAAAATCAGAATGTCATCTTCTTTAACCAATTTCAGCATTTCTGGCAGACGACGATCAAACAATTCCAATGCAGCCGCATAACCAGCAACATCACGGCGGTGGCCGTAAGAAGAGTCAAAATCAACAAAGTTGGTAAATACGATGGTGTTATTCCCTGCCTGCTCCATTTCAATCAGTGAAGCATCAAACAGGGCATCAATGCCTGTTGCTTTAACCTTTTTAGTGAT
This sequence comes from Xenorhabdus sp. PB62.4, assembly GCF_014467285.1. Classification (NCBI taxonomy): domain Bacteria; kingdom Pseudomonadati; phylum Pseudomonadota; class Gammaproteobacteria; order Enterobacterales; family Morganellaceae; genus Xenorhabdus; species Xenorhabdus sp. PB62.4. The sequence goes on from NZ_NKHR01000001.1 coordinate 125,463, forward strand.
ACCCACATTCGCGTAAATATCGGCAATTTTACCGATGGAAACCACTTCACCCTGCTTTTCATCAACCAGTTTTTTCAGGATGGTTGGCGCTGGTGGTTCGACCGCCAAGTCATGGCGATTGCCGGTACGCTGGAAATTCCCTGTTTTATCACCCACAAATGGGCGGGCAATAACGCGCCCGATATTATATTCGCCAATATTCAGCTCTTCACGGGCAATTTCACACAACTCATACAGGCGATCCAAACCAAAGGTCTCTTCATGGCAAGCAATCTGGAAAACAGAATCCGCAGAGGTATAGAAAATCGGCTTACCGGTTTTCATGTGCTCTTCACCCAGATTATCCAGAATCACGGTACCGGAAGAGTGACAGTTCCCCAGATAACCCGGCAAGTTAGCGCGCTCAACCAGCTTATCCAGTAATTCCGGTGGGAAACTGTTTTCTTGGTCATGGAAGTAACCCCAGTCAAACAGAACCGGAACGCCTGCAATTTCCCAGTGGCCTGATGGCGTGTCTTTACCAGAAGAAAGTTCACTCGCGTAACCATAAGCACCAATAATTTCGGCATCTTTATCCAGACCAATCGGAAAGGTTCCACAGGATTCTTCCGTCGCCTTACCCAATCCCAGACGACTGAGGTTCGGCAGGTGTAATGGCCCTTTACGACCAATATCAGCCTCACCACGAGCACATTGTTCTGCGATATGGCCTAAAGTATTAGATCCTTTGTCACCAAACTTTTCAGCGTCAGCACTTGCACCGATGCCAAAGGAATCTAATACCATGATGAATGTACGTTTCATAATTTTCTCCTGCGTCAATTCACGCTATCAATGCGGAAACTGCCAGCTATTAAAATCGATTTTCAATCTTATGTGGTTTATCCACCAATATGACGGTAAACCATCGGTGTGGCGGCTTTTGTTTCAGTTTTTTCAAAAACAAAGGCATTACGCACGGCTTCTGCGGCTTCATGCCAGGCATTTTCGCTATTGGCATGAATCATCGCCAAGGGGGTATCTGCATTGACTTTTGTCCCCCGCGCAACGATATCACTTAACCCCACACTGTAATTTATAGGGTCGGTCGCCTTACGACGGCCTCCTCCCAATGCAACAACAGACATTCCCAACGCCCGGGCATCCATTTTTGCAATGATTCCATTCTGCCCGGCCAGTACTGGCTTGCTGAATTCCGCAGTCGGCAGGTAACGGGCGTAATTTTCAACAAAATCCGTTGGCCCTTTCTGTGCTGCTACCATGCGACCGAATATTTCAGCCGCTTTGCCACTGTCCAATGCTGCTTGTAACTTACGACGCGCATCTTCACGATCGGCTGCCAAATTGCCTGACACCAGCATTTCGGCAGACAGCGCCATCGTGACCTCAAATAGCCGGGGATTACGGTACTCGCCTGTCAGAAACCGGACCGCTTCACGAACTTCCAACGCATTACCGGCACTGGATGCCAGAACCTGATTCATATCCGTCAATAATGCGGTTGTTTTGCACCCCGCACCATTGGCTACCTCGACGATAGACTCTGCCAGACGTTCTGATTGTTCATAAGTCGGCATAAGTGCCCCGGAACCAACTTTCACATCAATAACCAACGCATCCAATCCTTCGGCCAGCTTTTTACCCAAGATCGAGGCAGTAATCAAAGGAATAGAATCAACGGTCGCTGTGATATCACGCGTCGCATAAAAACGTTTATCCGCAGGTGCCAATGAGCTGGTCTGCCCTATAATAGCGACGCCAACATCCTGAATAATGCTACGGAAACGTTGTTCATCTGGAAAGATGTCAAAGCCGGGGATAGATTCTAATTTATCCAGCGTTCCTCCGGTATGCCCCAAACCCCGCCCGGAGATCATCGGCACATATCCTCCACAAGCTGCCACCATAGGGCCAAGCATCAGGGAAGTAACATCGCCCACACCGCCCGTCGAATGTTTATCGACAATCGGCCCGGGTAAGTTCAGGGTTTTCCAATCTAAAACTGTACCAGAATCACGCATTGCCAATGTCAAAGCAACACGTTCTTCCATTGTCATATCATGGAAATAGATGGTCATTGCCAGAGCAGCAATCTGCCCTTCAGAAACCGTGTTATCACGAACGCCATTAATGAAGAAACGTATTTCTTCTTCACTCAATGGATGACCATCACGTTTTTTGCGAATAATTTCCTGTGCCAGAAACAAAGCTACCTCCCAATCATTATTATCTGAAAAGAATGGCAGTAATACACATCACTTTAATCTTAACGTGTATTTAATGAGTCATTATTGCTCTCAATAACCACTGCTCTGCTTGTGTCCCTGATGCCCAAGTGTGGTCAGCAAATTACCCAACAAGCTGGAAGCACCAAAACGGAAATGGCGGGAATCAACCCATTTGTCTCCCATAATACGTTCGGCCAGTGCCAGATACTGCGCCGCTTCTTCAGCAGTACGCACACCACCCGCAGGTTTAAAGCCAACGGTATCGCCGACGCCCATATCACGGATCACACTCAGCATAATTTCAGCACTTTCCAGTGTCGCATTAACGGGAACTTTACCTGTTGAGGTTTTGATAAAATCCGCACCTGCTTTAATTGAAATTTCAGATGCCTTACGAATCAGATCCGCTTCTTTTAATTCACCGGTTTCAATAATGACTTTCAGCCAGACGCCTGATTCTGCACAGGCTGTTTTACAGGCTTTCACCAGATCAAAACCAATCTGTTCATTACCTGCCATCAATGCACGGTAAGGGAAAACAACATCCACTTCATCAGCACCATAAGCGATGGCTGCGCGGGTTTCGGCCTGTGCAATATCAATATCATCATTGCCGTGTGGGAAGTTGGTCACCGTGGCAATGCGAATGTCGGGAGTTCCCTGCTCACGCAATACTTTGCGCGCCACGGGAATAAAACGTGGGTAGATACAGACGGCAGCCGTATGTCCGGCAGGGCTGTTTGCCTGACGACAAAGTGCCGTCACTTTTTCATCTGTATCATCATCATTAAGTGTCGTTAAATCCATCAGACTCAGCGCATGCTGAGCGGCGGCGGTTAAATCGGTCATAAAACTCTCCAACGGTATTATTATCGTGACTGAATCAGTTCACATATTCTTTTGTACGATTATTTTGAACGAACGGTTATTGTTAACCATTAACACATTCGTTTGTTGGCGAGCGGACTTGGTTCCTTGAAGATGTTGCTATCATAATAATAGACGACAACAACAATAGAGTTCCTTCTCTCCGCACTATTTTTTGTGCAATCTTTCTGCACTTAGCTCTCTTCAGCCTGCATAACCTTACGGGTATCAGCTTCATCCATAAAGTTTTTGCGTATCATTATTTGAACATGTAAATGATCAATAATTAGTGCTGAAAATCACATTAACAAAATACAATTTGCAATCACAAACATTTTAATGTGAATTTGATCACATTTAATAATCCCAGGAAAAACAAAAGCAGGTGAGATATCTCACCTGCATTCAATTTGATACGCGTTTCCCTGCGTCTTACTATTTTTAGCGTCTTACCATTTTCAGCGTCTTACCATTTCCTGCGTCTTATAATGCGAGGAAGAATCCGGCAATTGTTGCACTCATTAAGTTAGAGAGTGAACCAGCCAGTACCGCTTTCAGGCCGAAACGGGCAATATCACCGCGACGGTTTGGTGCCATACCGCCCAAGCCACCCAACAGAATAGCAACAGAAGACAAGTTCGCGAATCCGCACAGAGCAAAGGCAATAATGGCTTTAGTATGGTCAGAAAGCACTTGCAGACCTGCTGCCTGAACCACATCATCTGCCTTCAGGTATTCACCAAAGTTCATGAATGCGACGAATTCATTGACGACTATCTTCTGTCCAATGAAAGAACCCGCGATAGTCGCTTCATGCCACGGAATACCAATCAGATAGGCAATTGGAGCAAAAACCCAACCCAGAATCAGTTCCATGGATAATTGAGGATAATCAAACCAACCGCCGACGCCACCTAAGATACCATTCAGCAAAGCAATCAATGCGGTGAATGCCAGCAACATTGCGCCGACGTTCAGAGCCAGTTGCATACCTGATGCTGCACCTGATGCGGCGGCATCAATGATATTTGCAGGGCGATCTTCCGCCGATACCAGTGACATCGCATCAGCCGTATCGTGAGTTTGTTCTGTTTCCGGCACCATCAGTTTTGCAAACAGCAATCCGCCCGGCGCAGCCATGAATGAAGCGGCAATCAAGTATTCCAGCGGAACGCCCATGGATGCGTATCCTGCCAATACTGAACCCGCTACAGAAGCCAAGCCACCGCACATAACAGCAAACAACTCAGATTGAGTCATGGTCGCAATATAAGGGCGAACAACCAAAGGCGCTTCCGTTTGACCTACGAAAATATTCGCAGTTGCAGACAGAGATTCAGTCCGTGATGTTCCCAACACTTTCTGCAAACCACCGCCCAATATTTTGATGATGAGCTGCATAATGCCCATGTAATACAGAACCGCGATGAGTGAGGAGAAGAACACGATGACAGGCAGAACACGCAGAGCAAAAACAAAGCCGCCGCCGCCGAACAGTTCAAACATTTTGTCGGAAACCAGGCCGCCAAAAATAAAATCTGTTCCTTTCTGACCGTATCCAATCACGTTGGAAACGCCTTGTGATACTCCTTGCAGAATGTCTTTGCCAGCCGGTACGTAAAGTACAAACGCCCCAATAGCAACCTGAATCAAAAAGGCGCCTAGGACGGTACGGATTTTAATGGCTCGATAGTTACTGGAAAAGAGTACTGCGATAAAAATCAGCACTACCATCCCGATCAGGCTCATAAGGAGTTGCATTGGAAGAATCCCTGTTCACTGAATGAATAATAAAAAAATATGTCAGCTATTCTTAAATTCCTACTGACACAGTGTGTGCGCCGATTATACCTAGTCCCCAAAAGGAACAAGCAACTAACATCACAAATTAATACCGCAAAAAGTAATATAAAAACTCAAAATGAGAGATTCATCACATAAAACCACCTAATTTCGGTGGGATTAGATAATTTTATGGAGAAAAGGCTAAAATAAAGAATAAATAGGCAGGGAATATAAGTTAAACATTATTAATGTTTATTTGAAACGCATTGTATACTTCTACGATTGAAGAATCTTTATCATTTTGTTGATTAAAGTTAACTCAATGTAAATAATGCTACACTATTCTGATAAATTTGGTTGACAATTTCATCTGGAGATTCTTGACGCAATTCACACAATATTGAAAAAACCTGTGCGACTCTTTCTGGCCGATTTGGCTGTCCCTGAAATCCTGATAATGGCATGTCAGGTGCATCTGTTTCCAATACCAGAGATGACAGCGGTAATTGCGAAATGGTATTACGTGTCTTTTGTGCCCTTTCGTAAGTAATCGTTCCTCCAACACCAATGTAAAACCCCAAACGAATAAAAGCCTGAGCCTGGGACAGGCTCCCTGCAAAACCATGAATCACGCCGGTGCGTGGCAAATTCTGCTTCCGCAAGATTGCCGCTAATTGGTCGTGGCTTTTTCTGGAATGAAGTATCACAGGCAAATCATATTGCTTAGCTAGCTTTATTTGTTCTTCCAACACATTTTTTTGTTTTTCAAACTGTGGCTCCGGCATATGAAGATCCAGACCAATCTCACCTACCGCCACACATTTGGCACTTTTCTTCTGTAGCTGTCGCTCCAGCTCATCCAGATGCACGTTTTGATGTTCACGGATATAGAGTGGATGTAAGCCAAAAGCGGCATAGATTGAGGGATAATTCTCTGCCAGCGTGGCAATTCTCTGGAAATTCATTTGGCTCACCGAAGGCACGATAATTTTTCCCACGCCCACTTGTTTGGCTTGTTCCAGACTTGTTGTTTCATTACCCGCAAAAGGAGGAAAATCAAAATGGCAATGTGTATCAATAAACATCTACTTATCCAGACTATCCACAATGATCGACTCTGTTGCCTGTGCATTATCAATCACATCAGGTACAAGATTCTCTACTATTGAGTGATTGGCATGATTCAGAAAATGGTTTCGCCGGAAGCAATTACGATTGATGCCATCACTGTTTAAACCACTGCGGCACACGCCATAACTCTTACGTTCTGCGTGGCCAAATTTTCCACCCACAAAGGTATGCCCGATCGTTGCCAAAAAATACCGCCCACAGCGCCTTCCTAAATGATAATCCTGATTTAGTGCGCTGATTCGGCTTCCCAATGCCATAGCAGACAGGGGGGCAGGTGGATAAATTTCAAAAATTTGTACATCATCCGGTGGATTCTCGATAAATTTCTGTGTCCGGTGGTAACTCTGTGCATGGAGATTGAGCATTTTCACCATTTTTTGCAAGCTGCTGGTTTCCAGCCAACGCTCCATACGCTTGAGCCATTGAGGCGTATAATACAGTTGTGAAGGCACTGTCCGGATAACAACAATCGTATCTGCACCACGGCGATAGGCTTCTTGCACAGGTATCGCATCGCTAATACCACCATCTTGATAAATAACATCACCAAGTGTCACACCATTACGATAAAAACCGGGAATAGCACTGGAGGCTTTCACAATGTTCATCCAGTTTTTATCATCAGGATGCAAATAATCTGCTTTAAAATCATCAGCGCGACAGGCACACATATAGAATTCGCGTCCGGCATCAAATTGACGCATTGCCGTAGAAATATTAAGTGGTAACTGCTCAGAGATAGTATCAATATACCAATCGAGATCGATCAAGTGCCCACCGCGAACAAAACGCAAAGGGTTAAAAAAGGCGGGATCTGTAGTATAACGATTGATCACTCTACGGGCATAACCCGGTTGACCACAAATATAGGCAGAGAGGTTTTGTGCTCCCGCAGATGTCCCAAGAAATAATTCAAAGGGATTAAAATTAAGCCGGAGAAATTCATCCAAAACACCTGCGGTAAAAATACCTCGTTGACCACCACCTTCACAAACAAGGGCAATTTTCCCTGGCTTAATCTGGGAGTTATAAGCTAAAGGTTCTATATTACCTAGCGTTATTGGAATATGTTTCCCCACTCTTCTCCTCCTCTAAAAACAATGAACCCTATGGACTAACACATTTATGCTAAATATCTATCAAGATATTGTTGCTTAAACAACTCAACTTGTAATGGTTTCGTTAAAAGATTAAGAATAACGCATCAATAGATAAATAAATATTAGCTTAGCAAGTTACCTAAATACAGCCAGTGAATAGTATTCTTATGAGATAATCTCGCAATTTAATAGGATCTTATTTGAGGAAAAGAAGTAAAAAGAGTGGCTTATTACCACCACTCTATTCATAATTTCAGTTACTGTTTCATACCCTTCACCTTGAAATCCATTGGGTATATATCCGTTATTCTTTGATCTCTATCGTGCTTTTCACGGATTTAACTCCTTTCACTCCATGAGCAATTTTGGCTATTTTGGCTGCCTGATGTTTGTTTTTGACAAAACCCGAAAGGTAAACAACACCTTTTTCCGTTTTCACCGAAATGTCATTACTGTTTATACCTTTATGTTCCAGCAACTTCCCTTTCACTTTTGCCGTAATGGCGCTATCGTCCAAATAAACATCGGCGTGCTGCATGGAAGTATCTATTTTCTTCCCTGTGTTTTCTATTGAGCGATCAATTTTCTGCCCTGTACTCTCTACAGTTTTTCCCGGAGAGGTTTCGGCAGCCAGAGCACTACCACTGATCAATACCGAGCCTAGAACAACAGCCAGTAGTGAATGTACAAACTTGATATTTTTCATCCTACCACCTTTTTAATTTAAGCTAGAATCGTTGCCAACAGTATGTCAATTAGGCTGTGCTGATAAAATGGGATTTACAAAAAATAACGTATATTTTCACTAAATCAGAGAATTATTCTTTAACTTAAGAAAAAGGCAGGGAATATGAGTAAAATAGAAAGAGCCAACAGGATAGTTGGCTCAAAAGAAATATTAGTGTTCCCGTGTCTTACGGAAAGAGACATCAGGATAGCGTTCACTGGTCAGGTTTAAGTTAACCATTGTTGGCGCAATGTAAGTTAAGTTATCACCGCCATCGAGTGCCAAGTTCATTTCATTTTTACGTTTGAACTCTTCTAATTTCTTCACATCATTGCATTCGACCCAACGAGCCGTAGAAACGTTAACCGGTTCATACAGTGCTTCAACGTTGTATTCACTCTTCAAACGAGCAACAACAACATCAAACTGGAGCACACCTACCGCCCCAACGATCAAATCGTTATTGCCCAGTGGGCGGAAAACCTGAACCGCTCCTTCTTCTGATAATTGCACCAGACCTTTCAGTAATTGCTTCTGTTTTAACGGATCACGCAGACGGATACGACGGAACAATTCTGGCGCAAAGTTAGGAATACCGGTAAATTTCAGTTCTTCACCCTGAGTAAAGGTATCACCAATCTGGATTGTGCCATGATTGTGCAAGCCGATAATATCTCCCGGGTAAGCATGCTCAACATGAGAGCGATCTCCTGCCATAAAAGTCAGTGCATCAGAGATGACGACATCTTTCTTGATACGGACTTGACGCAGTTTCATTCCCTTTTCATATTTACCGGAAACAACCCGCAAAAATGCCACGCGGTCGCGGTGTTTAGGGTCCATGTTAGCCTGAATTTTGAAGACAAAACCGGTGAATTTCTCTTCACTGGCTGTCACTTCACGTGCATCAGACCGACGAGGCATCGGAGTCGGCGCCCATTCAACAAGGCCATCCAACATATGATCAACACCAAAGTTACCCAACGCAGTACCAAAAAAGACCGGCGTGAGTTCACCTTGTAAAAAGGCATCCTGATCAAACTCATGAGATGCACCTTTGACCAGTTCCAGCTCTTCGCGCAATTGATTCGCCAGCTCTTCACCTACCGCAGCATCCAGATCAGGATTGTCCAATCCCTTGATAGCACGGACTTCCTGAATAGTGTGGCCCTGACCAGATTGGTACAGATAAGTTTCATCAAGGTAAAGATGATAGACCCCTTTGAAAGACTTACCACAGCCGATCGGCCATGTAATCGGGCTACATGCGATGTTCAGCTCATTTTCCACTTCATCCATCAGCTCCATCGGATCACGAATATCACGGTCGAGCTTGTTCATGAATGTCAGGATTGGCGTATCACGCAGACGGGTCACTTCCATCAACTTGCGGGTACGATCTTCAACCCCTTTCGCAGCATCAATCACCATTAAACAACAGTCAACGGCGGTCAAAGTACGGTAAGTATCTTCGGAGAAGTCTTCGTGGCCCGGGGTATCCAGCAAGTTAACCAGACAATCGCTATAAGGAAACTGCATCACAGAAGTAGTAATGGAGATACCACGCTGTTTTTCCATTTCCATCCAGTCTGATTTTGCGTGTTGGTTAGAACCTCGGCCCTTTACCGTCCCCGCTTTCTGGATAGCCTGTCCGAACAGTAATACTTTTTCGGTAATAGTCGTCTTACCCGCATCGGGGTGGGAAATTATTGCAAAGGTGCGCCGTTTCGCAACTTCTTGCAGAAATGGGGAGTTTGCCATCAATTGGGATCTTCTAGTCTATATGCGGATTAATATCATTTGGGAAGCACCTCCTGCTGGCACTTCGCCGTCAAATCCGTCGTGTTAATCGTGATTGGCGCTTATTTTGGCTGAACTTGGAGTTATAAACAACCAATGATTATCGCTCTCATTAAAGTCAGATACAGCGGGTTTAGAATCAATCCCACAAATTAATTCCATATTCGATTTGTTTAATAGCTTCTACCTATTGTGTCAGCTTGTTTGCAATTCACTATTTGCTTCGCATTCGGTCGTGCTCCTTGAATGGCCCGCATGTTTACTCAATTACCCAAAGTTGTCCCACCATCAACAACAATATCCCCATCCCTGAGCAATCTGGATGATATAATGAAAAGCCGCTAAAGAAGTCTCGCCTGATAGCCTGAATCGCCGCCAAACCATAGGACTGATACCCCGAAGAGCCATTTTCACGATATAGGATTTCATGGTGAGATGCCGGATAAGTACGTTTGATTGCTCATTCTATCGCCAATTGAATCGAGTGCCCTACACATTTTTATGCTCTCTATCAATATCACGCCATCTCCCTGAAACATAAACATAACTGTGCTATTTTTTCCGAAATAATATTATTTGTTATGTTTCATTTAAAATATATATAAATAAACGTTAATAAAATATGGCATTTTATGGGTGTTTAGGGGGTGCAGGTGATGGCGTTGATTAAACACATTTTTTTAATGAGAACCTGAAAATCAGCATGTCTTTTTAATCCTTCCCTGTTCTTAGGAAACTATATCTTTGATGGTTCCTGCCCGCTTACACAATAAAAAAACATAAGAACTGGTAATTTTGGCAAATCAACAATGGATGGTAACTGAAATGAAGAAGCGATATAGAATACCTCGAAGTGCTCTGACTACCGCACGTTTATCCATCAAAACCCAACCCCGTATACTTCACTACGCTATCGCCTGCTGTCTGGCTGCTGCCAGTGCAGGAGCTTATGCGGAAGACTATGTTGAAAAGGGAAAAATAGGTGATCCGGCTAGTTGGCGTACCAGTGAGTTCTTGAAGAGCTGGGGGCTTGGTGCTATTCATGCCGACGAAGCTTATGCCAGAGGCTATACCGGTAAGGGAATCAAACTGGGGATATTTGATCAGGTGGTTTATGCCAACCACCCTGAATTCGCAGGAAAAGATAAGGTTATCAACCTGACTACTTCTGGAATACGCGAGTATACCGATCCCTATATTAACGTTAAGAGAGGTGACGAGTTCACTTATGATGGCACCCCGACCAAAGATAAATACGGCAAACTAGGGGCACATGGTGTTCATGTTGCGGGTATTGCGGCAGCCAATCGAGATGGCAAAGAAATGCATGGCGTGGCCTATAACGCCCAAATAATCAGTGCGGATAATGGTGATCCCGGCCCGGAAGATGGCATCATCTTAGGTAATGATGGCGGTGTTTATCAGGCGGGCTGGAATGCGTTGATAAACAGTGGGGCTCGCATCATTAACAACAGTTGGGGTATTGGTATTGATGAGAAGCTTGAGGATAACGGTAAATATCCGAATGGACCTCATTTTACCTTGGCAGAAGCCCAGAGGCAGTTTGATGAAATCAAACCCATTTTGGGTACAAAACCGGGCGGTGCATATCAGGGAGCCATTGATGCGGCACGCAGTGGGATTGTGACCATTTTTGCTGCCGGTAATAGCTATAACTACACGCATCCAGATGCCATCGCAGGCTTGGCATGGTTTGTCCCTGACATCGCCCCAAACTGGTTAACGGTTACCAGCTTGCAGAAAGATCCCAATAGTACCAATAGCGAACCTTATACCATCAGTGATTTTGCTTCCCGTTGTGGTTATACCGCCAGCTTTTGTGTCAGTGCACCCGGCAGTTATATATATAGTTCAATTATCACAGGAACAGGGGTGGACGATTTGAAAAACGACTACGCCAGTTACAGAGGTACTTCAATGGCGGCCCCATATGCTGGCGGCAGTATTGCGGTATTGATGGAGCGTTTCCCCTATATGACGGGTGCTCAAGTCGCTTCTGTGCTTCGTACTACAGCGACAGATATGGGAGAAAAGGGGATTGATGAGCTTTACGGTTGGGGATTGATCAACCTCGGTAAGGCAATCAATGGCCCCGGTATGTTCTATACCGCAGAAGATATTCCTGAAAAATTCCGCATTCCCGATCCTGACGGAGTCGCTTACGGTAACGGCCAGTTTATTGCTGATATCCCGGGGGCTGGTGCTGTGCTTGATAAAGGAAAACCCACCGAGCGCGTCTGTAATGGTGGTTTGTGTGAATGGGATATATGGAGCAACGATATCAGCGGTCATGGCGGGTTGACTAAACAGGGGAGCGGTAAGCTTATCCTTAGCGGTAATAATACCTATTCCGGCCCAACCTTGGTCAAACAGGGGTTACTGAACGTCAGCGGTAGTATTTCCTCGACTGTTTCAGTACAGGAAAGCGGAATTCTTGGCGGAAATGGTACTGTTGGTATGCTTAATGTCCAGAGTGGCGGTACTGTTGCACCGGGTAACGCTATTAATCCGCTTACGGCTATTGATCCGCTTAAGGCTATTGATCCGCGTAAAGAGGCTATTGGTACGCTGAAGGCTACTGAAAAAGTGACCTTTGAACCCGGCTCTCATTATGCTGTTGAAATCGCTTCCAATGGACGCAGTGACCGCATTCAGGCTGAAAAAAATGTACAACTCAATGGCGGCAAGGTTTCTGTTTTCCTTGAAAATAAGGATAACTTGCTCTCCCTTAACGAAGTGCAAAGCTTAGCCGGTCAGCAATACACTATTCTTAGTGCGAAGCAGGACATCAACGGTCGATTTGATCATGTTGTTCCGAATTACTTGTTCCTTGGTACGAGCTTGTCTTATCAACCCAGTGACGTCACTCTCCATGTCGGACGCAATGACACCGCTTTCGCGGCAGTGACTGAGACACAGAATGAACGTGCAATAGCTGTGGCTGCTGATACCCTCGGCGCTGGCAACCCGGTTTACGAAAGTCTTCTGACCAGTACTTCTGCGGAACAAGCCAGACATGCCATTCGTCAGCTCGATGGGCAAGTTCATGCTGATATCGCTTCCTTGTTGGTTAATGATAGCCGCTATCTGCGTGATACGTTGAATACTCGGTTGAGTCAGGCTGAAGGTCGTTCATCATCGCCCGATATTCATGGAGACGATAATGGCGCATGGGTAAGATTGCTTGGTGCATGGAGCCATGCTTCCGGTACACAGAATGCGACGGGCTATCAGGCATCCAACTATGGTGTATTCCTGGGCGCGGATGCTCTCATGGATGAATACAGCCGTCTTGGTATCGCGACAGGTTACACCCGTACTTCGCTGGATGGTGGTAACAGTGCCACTGCTGACAGCAATAACTATCACCTTGCGCTTTACGGTGATCGCCAGTTTGGTGATTTAGTTCTGCGTACCAATGGTGGGTTCACTTGGCACCGTATTGACACCCAACGTTCTGTTAGCTACGACAGTCAATATGACCGTGAAGAAACGAAATACAATGGCCGGACAGCGCAACTATCTGCGGAATTGGCTTATCATCTGCCAGCGGGTGCGGTGAATTTGGAACCTTTCGTTAATCTGGCTTATGTCAATTTCCGCAATGAAGGTATTAACGAAAACGGCGGTGCTGCCGCACTCCACGGTGATAAACAACATACCGAAGCGACAATCTCTACACTGGGATTGCGTGCTAACCATAACTGGCAGACTTCATGGGGTTCTTCAATTGCCCTGAATGGGGAATTAGGCTGGCAGCATCAATACGGTGAACGTGAACGCGCTACGGGCCTGGCATTCCGTGGTAGTAACACGACTTTTGTAACCCGTAGTGTTCCTGTTTCCCGTGACGGTGTGGTGTTGAAAGCGAATGCAGAGATGAGTGCAAGTGATAATGTCTCATTCACGCTCGGCTATAGCGGGTTGTTGTCCGGCAGCCATCAGGACAATAGCATGAACGTGGGCTTTAAATGGCAATTCTGATGATTCATAGGGTATAAAAACAAGCAGAGCTGGTTAAGCTGGCTCTGCAATTTCCATTGTGTATCTGTTAACATAGTTCGCGGCATGATGGTGAGGTCTGGTTATTTTTTGGCGAAAACGATTATACCAAATCATCATGCTGTGCAATAACTCCTCACAAAACGTCAACAGCACCTGGCACCTTAGATCCTCAGAGCGTACTTGATGGGATCAGGTTCGCTTGTTGCACTTACCCAAAAGGTTCATGTGAAGTAACCGGGGAAGCGTTGGTGCATACCTTTTAGCACTTAACAGTTTTACTTGGGGGCAGTTGTTGGCGATTCTAGCTGTTATTACCACTATCATTCTGTATCTTGCGAGTATCAGTGAATATGATGCTTATCATTGACTGTTAAATCAGAATCCAGTTTCGCCAGTGGAAACTCAAGTAGTTGTGATAGTTACTATTACATGTACAATTATTTTTACAACAATAAGTTAACAATTATTATGACATACCGTTTATTATCTAAAAATATTTGGGCATTGGGCCTGGATACATGTGCTGACACTGTATTTATTCGGGGGTTAGCATGAGTCAACAATGGACATCCCGTCTGGGGCACATATTAGCAGCAACTGGATCTGCCGTTGGCATTGGTGCCATCTGGAAATTCTCGTATGTTTCAGCAACAAATGGTGGCGGTGCATTTCTGGTTGTATTTTTATTGTTTAGCTTTGTGATTGGATTAGCGGTTCTGTTAGCTGAAAACATACTGGGAAGCAGTACGGGTGAAGTGGCCGTTGATGCGTTTAAAAAATTACTTGGTAAACACTGGGGGTGGGTTGGCTTTATAGGTATATTCAGTTCATGGTGTATCTATAGCTTTTACAGTGTCGTCGGTGGTTGGACCATAGGTTACACGGTGATGGCGAGTACAGGGAAGCTGAATATTACAGACATCTCTCAACTGACATCTATTTTCACCAATTTCATCAGCAATCCATGGTGGCCGATAATTGCACATCTGGCATTTTCAGGGCTAACCTGTTTCGTAGTATTATCTGGTGTGCAAAAAGGTTTAGAAAAATCAGTTAAGGTCATGATGCCACTGTTATTCTTGATCATGATAGCGTTAATTATTGTCGGCATCCGTTTACCTGGCTCATCAGAAGGGCTGAAATTATTCTTATACCCAGACTTCAGTAGCTTGACCGGAAAAGGTGTTTTAGATGCGTTAGGGTTGGCATTTTTTTCACTGTCTATCGGTTTGGGTATCCACATTACGTACAGCTCCTATTTGCCTAATAACAAAGGTATTGGTAAATCGAGTATCTGGGTTGTAATCCTCTCCTGTTTGGTTTGTATATTGGCTGGCCTGATGATTTTTCCTGCTTTGGCCGCTGCTGGCTTAAAACCAAATGCGGGACCCGGATTAACGTTTATGACGATGCCAATTTATTTCGCCAGTATTCCTGGTGGCTCAATCTTAGCAGTCACTTTCTTTTTATTGTTATTAATGGCCGCACTGACCTCATCGATTTCATTACTTGAGCACATTGTTGCTTATGTTCAGAGGCGTTTTCAATGGACGCGTCGTAAAACAAGCTTAATAGTCACGGCATCGATTATGTTAATGGGGATCCCTGTTTCCTTATCTTTTGGTCCTCTAAGTCACGTCACATTAGGCGGAAAATCCATCTTCGACATGCTGGACTTTATTACTTCCAATGTTCTGATGCCATTATTCGGGATTATCATTTGCCTCGTATTTGGCTGGTCACGTAAGGTCAATGCACTAATACCGGATAATATGTCATCGCGGAACCGTCAGTGTTTACTGTTTGTATGGAGATATGTCGGACCTTTATGTATCGGAGTGATTTTGGTACACGGACTTATTTGATTGTGCTAAGTAGCGTCTTTCATCCGTTTTTATTTGATAGAGATAGAGAATGATGCTTCAACTTTGCGACACTGTTACATTTTAGGTAAAAAATAATACCCATTATATTAAACGGGCGAGTTTACCCACTAAAACCGCCCGTTAGCCATGATCAGAATATCTGGAATCGATTTTAATCCCAAACTCCCCTTAAGGCACTCAAAACTGAGTTGAAAGTTTGCAAACTTGTTTTGTGGTTTTCAGTGTTTTTTAAATGAACAATCATTTTTATTAAATGTGTATTAGGCCACTGCCTACTAAGTGCATTCGCTAATGTTGATGAACTAAGTCCCGCTTCACGAAAAACTGACACTAAGGTTGTACCACGTTTACATAATGCAGCAATAATATCGGCCTGATGCCAGTCCTTTCCAACGTTATTCATTCTTGCTACCCTTTCCATCAATTTTACAGGAAAGGATGCAAGAAAAAATGCCAGCGGCCCTATCGCGCCAAATGGTTCTTGGATATTGCCGGGCACAGGAAATACACCGGAAGGATTAAAAAAGGTCTGCAAAATTATAAACCAATAGAGTGGAAGTTATGAGGTTCTTGAAATACAAAAACATCATGACATACAGAAATTATCTTGAAGGAAAGATTGATTCATATAAATAATAAATTTCAAAAACTATAGTTACTGGATTTTCAATGTGATGAAAAATATATTTCACCAGCAGCTATAGTGTTATCTATTATGATCGGAGATATCATAAATATGACAATATAACTTAATGAAGACCAATGGAATAGGCTAAAAAAACATTCATTCAATGCTTATATTGATGAATTGGTAGTGCATTGTAATGAATCCTATCCCTATCTTGATATAAAATTAGGTAAAGATGGCTCAAGAAAAGCACTGGAAGATGCTGTAGAAAAAGCAAAAAATGAGGGTTTTGATCAACGCGGTGCCGTTCAGTTTTATATTGATCTGCTTATTTTGTTTGGTACAGAATTTCAGACTGACCCGCAATACACATGGATAAAAACAATCCTTGATAATCACTCCTACCTTGGACAATTAGAAAAGACAAGTCTGCTTTATTATGAAGTCACTCGATATTTGAATGAAGTACATGGCGAACAAGATGAACATTTGAAAACCAGTATCATTAAATTTTAAAATATCAATATATAAAACAGGATAATATCAAGAAACTTATCCAATTTAGTGTTGAAAAATAGAATCAGTATGACATAAAAAGTGCCAATCACTCAGCATTTTTAACACTAATAATGTTTTTATTAGGCCATAAATTCGATCAGGATATTTTCTTTCCTCACTTAAACACAAGGTTATTCAAACAATATTATTCTGATACTGATTCACTAATCATAGAAATGGAAAGACAAGCCAAAGATTATTTGAAAACATTGCTTCAATAACATAGAAATATTGTAGCAAATTGCGGAGAAATAAATATGTCAAATAAAGCCGTTATCCGGTTAAATGATACAACTGATCACGGAGGAAAAGTGATCACCGCTATTGATGGTTATGTTTATCAAGGCGTTCCTGTTGCAGGCAAAGGTGATTTAGTTGTTTGCCCAAAATGTGAAGATACATTTCCGATAGTGGAAGGAAGTGAAACTTTAAAGTATCAGGGCAAACAGATTGCCTTGGAGGGCATGAGCACAGCTTGTGGGGAAAAACTGATTACTAGCCAGAAAATATTTTTTCTCCTCACTTTTTATTTTCCTCACTGAAAAAACAGGTGAGGAATTGAGATTTATTTTCCTCACTGAAAAAACAGGTGAGGAATTGAGATTTATTTTCCTCAAAGAGACCTTTGTTAATATTTTAGTTTGTTTATGTTTACATGATCTTATTTTCTCTATATCTTTTTATCCCTTAGAGGAACAAAGTGTAAACGAAGACGCAAAATTCCTATAAAAAAGCTCGCTGGTAAGCGAGCTAAATTTGTTTTTAAAATTTATCAAAAATCTTGCAGCCTTTCCTCAATCGCTAGGATAATTTTTTCAGCCTTGAGAGATGAAAAAGGAATAGCATGTTTGGCAAATTTCTCCGCAGCCATACGCACAGCTTCGCGCAATGCACCCACAATAAACTCGCGGATACCTTCACCATCGGTCACACTTTGTGGCACGGCGATTTGTATTACCACACCTTTTTCTTTTTTGGAAAAATAGCCATATTTAAAACCCTTAAAGTCCGGTTTTGATATTGAACCAGGTACGATAAAGACAGGATTGATAAAAGCCTCTTTCCCGCTATTATAATCTTTATCCCTTTCTTCTCTTGCAACACCTGATGTAGTGCGCAATGCCAGTTGAATTGAGGAACCATCAAGTTCTGGCCCTTTGTAATGGCTTCCAATCGTTATCATTTTTCACCTTTTGCTCTTCTGGTGGCTTTAGCCCAAGGTTCTTTATTCAGGGGGCCCGGATTTTGGGTAACCAGATCACGTTCCTTTTTTAGCATATCAGCACGAGTACCAGAATCAATTTCTCTGATTTCTTTATCTTCCATATATTTCTTTGTATATCGATTACTTGGATTTTGCGAAATCCCGTATTTTAAAAATTCGTCTTTATCCGTTGATAACTCATAAAGATAGGCCGGTTTTGGTGAATGTTTTGAGTTGCCGTGAATGGCTTTTACAGCCGCCTTCCCACCTTTTCCAGCCGCCTTTCCGACAGGCCCGAAAATCCCCACTCCCGCAGCAGCAATGTTTGTCCATGCCGGGTCTTGGTAGGCTTCGTAGATCCCTTTAATTCCACCAACGATAGGCGTGTAATCCGCAACCGTGCTTGCCACTTCCCCCCATTGTCCTGTCGGGTCGATAAGGTTGACGGGATCGTTGCCGGTATAGGCATAGAGATTCAGGCCACCCTCTGTTCCCGCGGGGTCCGTCTGCAAAAAGCGACCAAGAGAAGGAGAGTAATAGCGTGCCCGGTTGTATGACAGGCTGGTTTCAGGGTCAATACGCCGACCGGCAAAGCGGAAAGCCGCATTATCATGGCCTGAGCCACTCTCTAACCCATAGGCTGTATAGCCATGTTTTTCTATGACCTCACCTTTCGCATTTGTGAGGGCAATGGTCGAGCCTAAGGCATCCTGAAAATAGAAATTATGGCCACGCGCTGTAATATCAGTAACCACTTCATCAAGGTCGGCTCCATAGATATAGGCGCCGCTAAAATTGGCTGTGCCAGTACCACTAAACACCGCCATTTCCTGATCACCGATACTGAGATAGGCATAAGTGGTTACTACATTATCTTTGATGACCTTTTTAGTCACACGCCGACTCAGCGCATCATAACCAAACCCAATCTTTATATCGGCTTTTTCAGCGCTAACAAGCCTGTTTTCCGTATCATATCGGTAAGTCCAAACCGCATCGTTGATCAGGTTGCCACGCTTATCATATTCAAGAACCGAGCCATTGACGGTCATATACTGGTTAAGATTGTTACTCTTATAGGTTTGACTTGAGTCGGGTAGCGCTGCGGGTGCAAAGCTTTTATCTGAAAGGCTTACGCGGGTTTTCTGGCGATCAGCGTTGTACTGATAACCTATGTTGAGCTGCGAGCCGTTCCACTGATGGGATATAGTTGTAGGCAGGTTTGCCTGATTATATGTCAGGTTCTTTTTTGCAAGAGGCTGTTGAAGATCACCATAAACCGCAACAGTACGCCTGCCTGCCGGATCATAGCCATAGTGAACAAGGGGGGTTGCGGCTGTTGGCGGGCCTTGATAAACCCCAGTCATGCGGTTCAAGGCATCATAAACATTGGAGACATTAAGCCCACCCGCAAGGGAAGGCAGGGCCATAGAAAAACGATTGCCATTATTATCAAGCGTGAATTGCGTAGTGCCGAATATTGCCGTTGTTTCAGAGGTGGTTCTCCCTGCCGTATCATACGCGTAAGAAACGGCAAACTCCGGATTGGCACTGGGGGTCAGGGAGAGAATTCGCCCGCTATAATCATATTCATAACTGATAACAGACTGATTATCCGGTTTTTTTCTTATGATCCGGTCAAGATTATCGTATTCATACCAGATTTGGCTTCTATCGCGGCGCTGGAAAACAATGTCTTTCCCCACTGCATTGAACACGTGCATATCATAAGAACCATCAGGGTAATGGAGTTCAGAGTGGCGTTCAAACGCGTCATATTTATAGTTGGTTGTGTTGTTGTTGGCATCAGTCAGTGTTACGAGGAGACCTCCCGGGGTATAACTGCGGGTTTCCCGTACAATAGCGCCAAGATTTTTCGTGATCGAGGCATCATGATGGTTCGCAATTTCATCAGTGATCTTGATGGGGCGTGAAGCAGCATCATAGGTTGTGCGGGTAAGCCGCCCCGATGATGATGTTACTGTATCAACACGGTTTAAGAGATCATAAGCTGTCGTCGTTGTTTTGCCATCCGGCTCAGTGACGATAAGCGGGTTATTGGCCACATTATATTGTGTTTTTGTGACAAGAAAGGGCGATGCGGCATCACCGGTTGCAATTTTTGTCTCACTCAGATTGCCATTAGCATCGTAAACATATTGGGTAATGCCAAGTCCCTGTGGAGCGGTTACTTGCACCAAACGTCGCTCAGTATCGTAAAGAGAGTTGGTTATAAAACCTTTTGGATCTTTTTGTGCTGTTTTATTGCCAATAGCATCATAAACATAGGTTGTAGCCAGGTTTAAATGCCCTGCCCCCGGATCTATTATTGTTGAGATGAGATCAAGCGTTCGCGTGTCATAGGTATTTTGGATTACGCGTCCTTCTGGATCGGTTGTCGTTAAAGGCAAACCCTGGGCGTTATAGGTGGTAAGGGTGATGGGGGTATGTGCGTCAGCTACGCCGGGTTTTGAGACCTCAGGCTGCGTTATTCGGGTAAGGTTGCCTTGTCCATCATAGTCATATTTTGTCACTCTGCCTAAAAAATCAGTATGAGTGAGTGGCAGGGAAAGAGCGGAATAGGTCCATCTTTCAGTAATCGGCTCGGCAGGTTTTCCGGTTAGAGCATCAATAGATTGTGGGGTCGGGGAAATGGTTTTTGTTAAAATATTAGCTTTATCATCATAAGTAAAACTTTCTGATAACCCACGAGGACCAACAACTTGTGTACGCAGCCCTATACCGTTATAGGTATAACGTGTTGCAGCCCTTGTTTGGTTAAAGTCAGTTATCAGGTTGCCATTTCTGTCGTAATAAAAAACACGACTATTACCGAGAGGATCGGTTTCTTGTGTTCGGGTCTCATTGGCAAAGAGGTAATGCCAGACATTGCCAAAAGGATCGGCCTGGGTTTGAATGCGTCCTGAGTGGTCATAGGTGTTTCGGACAGTGGTTGTTTCAGGGAAGGCGGGGTTATACATGGTCGTGATCAGACCTAAACCCTCATAGCCATAGCGATAGGTGGCGTTAAGCGTGTTTTTAAAGTTTAGCAGGTTATCTTTTCCGTCATAACCATAGCTTACTGAACGGAAACCGTCTGAAACCGATATTAGCTGATTATTACCATTATAGGAAAACTCCAGATTCCGCCCCATGCCATTGGAAACGGTTTTTAAATTTTTATTTTTTCCTGTACCTAAATAGGTAAAGGTCACCGTATTTCTGTTTTTATCCTCCCAGGACTGAATATCCCCCTCTTTATCAAAGCGTGTTACAACGCCGGTTTTATCCGTGATGGTAACGGCATTTCCCTCTCCGAGGGTCAAGGTTGAGCCATCACCGGGCGGGGGAACAAAGGCAACACCTCCAGAGGAAGTTGGAATTTTAATAAATTTTCGTGTTCCCTCATTCGTTTGAACGGTGATGGCATTATCTACCAATTGATCCATCAACCAACTGCCAATGATTGAGGAAATCGCCGTATTAGTCAGTGTCGGATCGGTTTCCAGATCATGTATGATTTTTGTGGCAACAATAGATGTAACGGCGGCTAAGGGGTTGTATTGCCCGAAGGCTTCATAAGGGTCGCTGTCACGTTTGGCGCTCAGCATGAAATTATGACGCCATCCATAGCCAAGTGCGGTTTTTGTGTCTTTTTGACCTGAGTTATAGCTGCGGGTCAGTGTAAGCCCGAAAGGATAGGAGGCAGATCCTGTGCTGATATCCGCATGATCGTAAAGAAAATAGCCACTGCGAAGATCGATAGGGTCAACACTTTTGAAAGCCTGATAGGCTGATTGAGCACTTGCCTTGACCATATTCCATTTATCGCTCATCCAGGATCTTTGTTCAGAGGCAAAACCCCCTTTAAACCCGCCACTGATTTTATATGAAATAAAGTGTGTTAATTCTGTTCTGTCATTTTCCAGCAGATAATAGCCGTTTCCACTCCAGGCATTGACGGCGCGTGAGCCGTTTTGTGGTACAAATACTTTACGATTATCCCCTCCTTTTTCCGTCAGATAGGTTTCCATATCAGCAAGAGATGAAGCATCCCAATTAACCAGGAGGTGTTTGGCTGAAGGCCAATTTTGCGGTGTTGCTTCAAGAAAACCAATACCGCTTATATTGGAGTAGTCAAACATGCGCGAAGTTGAAACAGCCTCTATTTCCTGAAGTTGTTTAACACTGCTGGATTCAAGGGAACTTTCACGAATGGCGCTGTTGAATGCAGCACCAACAAAATCATTCGGAGAAAAAGAGAGGTTTTTAGCGGCATTACTTGCAAGTTGGATGGGAAAATCTACATAGGCGCTCCCGTTATAGCCGGCAACCCCTACGGAAAAATGGCGCTTTGCATTAAAACCATTAAGGTTGGCGGCAAGCTGATCCGAATTGATAGACTGGCTTAAATAGGCATACCCGACAGCGGCAAGGCCTGCTCCCAGTACAGCTTCAGAAGTATCGGCCTTTCCCGCAGTCTGTGCACTGGCGGCTGCATTTTGATAGTGGGTGAGCGTATCACGACCAATTTCACCAGCAGCCAGAATAATGGAATAGGTACCTCCTGTTTTGACAACATTTCGCCCTGTATAGTTATCATAGCTAGCGACATAGGGGGTTGATAGTGCTGTAGTGATGAGTTGCGTTGCTGTTTTTGTTGCACTTCCTGTGGCAATAACAGTGCCATCCAATGTCAGAACAGGCTGATTGGCGTTGTTATAGTTTAAAGTCAGACGCTTGCCCGATATCTGATCGGCGTAAAACGTCATATTGATAGAGGCAGGAGATGATGACGTATCAGAAATTTTTACTGTAAAAGCACTTTTAAGCGCATTCGGTACGGGTGAACAATTTTCTATTTCTGTACAAAGCGTGCCGGGAGCAGAAAAAAACGTAAGATAGTTTGTGTTTGTGATCTTGCGTCCGCCAAAAATCTCTGCCATGGATTTGGAGGCGTGTTTTTTACGGATCTCATTGGCGAGTGTTTCTGCGTAGGCATTGAGTTTTGCCCGGATATTGTCTCTATTCAGATTTCTGATCGAATTAATATTGACAGGTACGCCGGAAATGGAAGAAGAGCCTTTTGTTGCGGCAGTTAAAAATTCCTCTCTGTTGAAGCCCATAGTTGATGCTGCATTGATGGGTGTAAAGTTTTGGTATGATTTAAATGATGGATCTAGTTGGTAGGTTTTACCACCGTGTGTGACTTCCGTCCAAACTTGCTGAAGGTTAACTATTTTTGCCTGCCCGCCAGTCGTAACACACTGGTTATTACTTTCTATCTTCACACAGGCAGGGATACCACTATTTGCAAGGTTATTTACCAAAAGAGTGGCATTATTCTCGACACCAAGCAGATTGGCTATCATTTCAGCCGGGATCGTTGTGACACCATAGCGATAATCAGCCTTGATACAAGACTGTCGCAAGAGTGTGACAAACAGGGCATTCTGATCCATGTTATTGCCGCGTCGATCAAGGAAAGTACCCAGCGGGCCTTTCTTCAGGCCGAATGTCGGCGAATAATCAATACCGTAATAGACATATTCATAAATTAGTTCGAGATCGTAATTAAGTGCGCGCGCGAGATCCCTGATTTCTGGATCGGTTGGCGGAGGCGTACAAGCTAATGCGTTAGTAAGATTTGATGTTGCTTGAAATGGGGCTTTTGTCGAAGCAAGACTTGCAAAAGAGACGAGAAAAAAGAGTAAAGCTAATGAAATTTGAGACAAGAATTTAAGAAGTTTATTCATGATAAGCAATCCTTGTTAAAAAACTGCCGAGTGCAGAATAAAATAACTTCATGGCAACATTTAGATTTAGTTAGTTAAAATTTCTTTATTTGCACGTATTTCAGGCACTTCTACAGTTGTAATCTGCGCAGGCGAGGTTTGGTTTTTTTGAATAATTACTGTTGTGGCTGTTCCTGGATCGTCGGTATTTTCTGAACGTTTTATCATAGAGGAAGATTTAGGAGCTAAATCAGCACGTTTGAAGCCATACTTTGTGATAGCCCCTACAGGTGGTTCATGACCTATCACTGCATCGACATTGAGCTTCAGCCTGCCTTTTTCCCCGGAATATTCCTGTGCTTTGGCGTGTTGTGATCCATATGAAGGTAAAGAAGAAGGCGGAATAACACGTTTATTAAGATATACAGCCGCTTCTTGCGGTGTGACAGGCGGCATATTCAGCATTCCGACCGAGGGGGGAACCGAGTTTGTGGACGTTTCAGCGAAAGCGCTATTCCCCAAGCTCGTAAATAAGAACATCCCTCCAAAAAATGGGATTAGATATAATTTTTGAAACATATCGGTATACTCCCCAAAAATTTTTCTAAAAATAGATAAAAAATATTTTGTTAAAGAATTGAATTTTGCTTCTGAAATGTAAATCAATATGTTGTTCAAAATACATATATCCAGTGACATTTAATGAAATTTAAATAAATGATAAAAAAATCAAAGATCATTAAATTACAATTAGAAAAGTACTATTATGATAAATGTTATTATTATTCCATGAATTATTTAAAACAGTGTGAAATATTACGTTAAAGAGATATTTTTAACTTTATATTTTTTTGAGAAAATACAATTTTTATAGAGGGACATAAAATGTTAAAAAACAGGTGCAAACCATTCATTAGAACCATAACAACGATCATAACATTTGCCTTGATAAATTTTATAACTGTTCCATCGCTTCAAGCCAATATGATTGAAATACAGAGTATTGAACTACAAAATATCGAAATACAAGATATCGAAATACAAGGTACTGAAACACAAGATACTGAAATGCAGCGTACTATCACATATACCTATGACAGCCTTGGGCGTCTCATTTCAGATACAACAGATCAGGTAAGTACAAATAAATATGACTATGATCCTGCTGGAAATCGTCTCTCGACATCAACTAATCAGCAAAAATAGAAAAAATCGATACTGGTTATAGAACTTCACAAATGACTATTTTGCCTTAATGCTGTTTCAGTGAAAATAATACAAGCTGGGGAAAACCACCACTCTTACCATATTGCATGATATTTGAATGGCTAGGGACACAGACTTGGGGGGAGACATTGCGGGCATGATAAATCAGATATGAAGCATGTTTGCCGAAGAAGGTTATATTTTTCCGACGGTTGGGGAAAATGTACCTACAGCAAATGGCGGCATTGAAGGAGTGGATTGATGAACTCAATACGATGCTGGAGGAAAGTTTCAAAAATAATGAAATCTGCCAACGGCTGGCCACCCGTTCTGGGTATTGGTCACTCTGCTCGCCATCTGTTTTGGCCAAAATCGTTTTGATATCTCCCTGATTTTGGCGCTCTCTGAATTGGTGGGAGCCTATAGTCGTATCCCAATGTTCCCAATGCAATCTATAGTGGGTAAAAACGCTTTTGTACATGTTGCCCGCCAGTTTTCGATGTTGGGAGCTGATGAGTCAGAAGAAACCGGTCATGTTGACAGTCATATCCATAATTGTGACTTGGTATTCCTGTTTCTGGGGGATGGTCAGGATTATATCGGCTTGGAAGTAGAAGTCGATCTTGGGGGAGATACTCGCCGTGTGCACAGCCCAGCCAGCGTTTTTATCTCAGCTGGAGTGGCCCACTCCTACCGCTTTATTCGTGGTTGCGGAACCTATATTAATTTTGTCCATAAAGGCGCTTACCATGAGAGTATGTTGGAGGTAACTCATTGAAATAATTTAATAAAAATGCAAAATCTTACGATCTCGTGAGGGGAAAAATCACCTATCCTGTCATCCTTACTTTTGCCTGAATTCCCGTGCAAATTCCGCTAATACCCTCATATTCGGCCAAAATCAGACAAAACTTGGATTTAATTGGTTAATTAATTTTATTGATAAATAGGTACAATAAACCACCTTTACAGACTGGATAGCCGTTTTCGTTCAGTACAAACCGCTCCCTGACAGATAAAACGTAAGTGAAATTCAATGAAAAACAACAAGGAATCGCTGTACCTGCGAGAACGCGCCTATCTGCGGGAACTGGCACAGCGCGTGGCGAAAGACTCGCCGCATTTGAGCGATTTTCTGGAGACTGCCCATGATCCCGATATTACGAGTCTTTTTGAAGCCTTTGCTCTGTTGATTGCCAACTTGCGGGATAAACTGGAAGACGATCTTCCCGAAATCACGCACGGTATTCTGTCCCGTATTTGGCCGCTGGCGTTGTGTCCCCTTCCTCCCACCACGATAGTGCAGTTCTATCCTGCCGATGGTGAGCATCAGGGCACCGCTGATATTCCGGCAAGCACGTCCGTTTCTGCTCATCTGAACGGGCAGTTACTGACCTTTAAAACCTGTCGTCCGCTGCATATCGAACCCTTGGTTGTACAACAACGCACGGTGAAAAAAACCGGCACCCACAGTGAAATCATACTGATCCTGTGTCAAACCGGCACAGCGTCCCCGGTCTGGCAAAGTGGTGCATTAACTTTTTTCCTCGGCACTGACACGGAAAAAGCCGCACAGCTTAGCCTGTGGCTGGATCAACACTTTTGTGATGTCAGCCTGAGAACACAGGGAGAGCAGCGAAAACTGGGCGGTTTCCCTTATGGCTGGCATGATCTGTTTGATAATCCGGTGCTGCCTATGCCAAAGAATACGTATTCCGGCTTGCAACCTCTGGTGGAGTATTATGCACTGTCCCAACAGTATAACTTTGTCACGCTGGATATCAGCAAAAGTTGCACAAAAGTACCACTGAATGCGGACGGCACGTTTGAGCTGATTTTTCGTTTCGAGGGCGAATTGCCGCTGGATAATGTCGATGATGCTTTCAGACTGGGCTGTGTTCCGGCCATTCATCTGGAAAACCGGGTAAGCTCAACCATTGTGCTGGAGGCAGGCAACCACTGTTATCCCCTGCTATTGGGGGAGTCGGTGAGGTTGTTCCGGCTGGGTGATATTGAGGTCGTGCAACAGCCTGATGACAGTCAGCAACGTGGTACACCTTATCACTGGCTGCCGATTGAACAGTTTACCCCCGCCGGGCATTTTCTGGATGACGACCGGCAACCCGACACGTTTTACTACCAACTTCAGACTGAGCAGGATTTTCTGGGCAGAATACAGCATCGGTTGCACTTTTTTGATTTGACGGGCAAACCGGCAAACAACTTACCTGCCATTGAGGTTTCGTGTTATTTCACTGGCTACCATGAACAGGCGCCGGGATTAACGCAAGAGACCATTACCGTGACGCAAGAAGGCTCACCGTCTCATCTCAGCATACACAATATCACGCCGGTCACCACCGATTACCCGCCACTGTTGCAGGAAAATAGCGGCTGGCCGCTGCTGTCCTGCCTCTCCAGTCCGCCGATGATGCTGTTTGCCACCGAAAGCCTGAAACAGTTTCTCCGGTTGTTTGACCCGTATGCCGACACACATCGCCCACTGAGCCGCCAGTTCCGCCAACACATTGACGGCATTGTGCAGGTGGAAGAGCGTCTGACCGACCGGATGCGGCGAGGCCGTCCCATTCGCGGGCATTTACTCTCACTTACGCTGAACCCTGATTGTTATCGTAATCTGGGAGAAATGTATCGCTTCTGCCGGTTAATCAATCAGGCGCTGGCCTGTTTTATCACCCGGTCTGCGTTTGTCATGCTCGAGATTTTCACCCCGGATAGTCACAAGGTGCTATGGCAGTTCTGGCATGTCGACGGGTTACGTCCGGAAATGTAATGGATTAAGGAACGCATGACGTCAACCATAAGGAAAACATTAACATGAAAAGTGGATTACGCTTTGTCTGCCACATCGCCGGTGTGCCGGAAGACACTTTTGCTGTGGGGGAATTTTCCCTGCAAGAGGGATTATCAGAACTGTTTACCCTGAACATGACACTGGTCAGAACCGACAACTCGAACCCGTTTAAACCACAGGCGGAGATTGATTTGGCCTCATTGCTGATGCAGGAAGCGGTACTGCAAATCTTTCACGGGGCAACCGAGCAACGCAAAGTCACCGGCATCATCTCCCATGCGGACTGGGCAGGTACGGATGGTAATAAGACGCTCTATACCGTGACCGTGCGGCCTGCCTGCTGGCGGCTGACGCTCAATCAGGACAGCCGGATTTATCATCAGCAAAATGTGCCAACGATTTTAAACAGCCTGCTGAAAAAACACCGGGTAAAAGCCGATTCGAAACTCTACGACACCCATCAGGACAGAGAATATGTCACCCAGAAACGTGAATCCGATTATGCGTTTTTCTGCCGATTAGCGGCGGAAGAAGGATTCAGTTTCTGGTTTGAGGATGAAACGCTGTTTTTCAGCGATAGTCACCTTGGCATGACCGCAGGGTTGCCGCTGCAATACCAACCTCAGCCGGAAACAGCCTACGGAACCGATACCATTTATCAGGTGCGACTGGGTGTCGGTATGAGTCCGCAGCGCAGCTTGCACAAAGACTTTAACCCGGAGAATCCGCGCTATCATCTCTCTCATATGCACAGCAGTGAAGGTTTCTGCGATTTCGGCAGCCAGACCCCCTATACCGTATTTGAAAGTTACGGGCGTTTTCAGAAAGATGCTGCCGCCATCCCGTTTTTGAAATACCGTCAGGAAGCGCTGGATAATCAGAAGCAGACCGGCAGTGGCAGCAGTAACTGCATCAAACTGATGCCGGGCAAAATCTTTGAGATAAAAAATCATCCCCATAAGCTGCTGAATGTGCGCTGGCAGGTGGTAGGTATTAGCCACCACGGGCGTTGCCCGCAGGCACTAGGCGACAACAGTGGCGAAGGCACCACACTTTCCAATCATTTCAGTTTTATTTCCGGTCTGGATGATTATCGTCCGCCTTTCCACTACAAACCGCTGGCGGATGGCGATGAAACCGCCATCGTGGTTGGCCCAAAAGGGGAAGAAATTTTCGTCAATAAAGATGGAGCGATTAAAGTGCATTTCCACTGGAACCGCTACGATCAGCCGGATGATGGTGCTTCGTGCTGGGTACGTGTGGCTCAGGGCTGGAACGGTAACGGTTTCGGTTTTATGGCGATACCGCGTATTGGGCAGGAAGTGATTATCTCTTACCTCAACGGAGATATCGACCGCCCCATCGTCACCGGCTGTGTTTACAACGGCCTGAACCGTCCGCCACTGGATTTACCGGCCCAAAAAACCCGTACTACCTTTAAGACCAAGACACATAAGGGTAAAGGCTTTAACGAGCTGCGTTTCGAGGATGCCAAAGACAGCGAAGAAATCTATCTCCACGGTCAGAAAGATCTGACTGCGCATATCGAAAATAATGCCTACTGGCATATCAAGCATGACCAGAAACAACGCATCGATAACAACCGTTACCACGATATCCGCGCCGATGACCATCATCAGGTCGCCGGTTCGCGCAAAATCACTACCGAAGGCGATGTTTCTCATCGAATTGCCGGTAGCCAGCATATTCAGACCGGAGATGCCACCGTGATTGACAGCGGACAGGAAATCCACCTGAAAAGCGGCGGCAAAGTGGTGCTGGAAGCGGCAGCCGAAATCACGCTGAAAGTCGGCGGCAGTTTTCTGAAAGTCACACCGGCTGGCATTTTGTCTTCAATGATTAATGTCGGGCAAGGTTCAGGCGGCAGCGGTCGCGGGGTTTCACTGCAATTACCGGAAGGCGTGGCACCACTGGCACAAGTGGGGCAGCTCCCGATGGCGGAAGCACTCCCGATAACCGAGTTTCCGGCTAAGCCTCCCTGCGCCATTCTCGCACAGCAAGAGGAAAACTGGGTTATCACCGGAGCAGAGGAAGCATGATGGAATCGACTAATTGGAAAAGCTGGTTATCACAGCAGGACAGAGGCGAGTGTTATTTTCTGGTCAACAGTCTGGCGAAACCGAATCCCGTCCAGCTCTTTTACCTCAATGACTGGACAGAGCAGGCATTTCCGCTCTACAGCGGTACACCGATGAATGCCATGCTGGAGCAAAGTCCGTGGCTGATTCAACCCAAAGCCAAGTGCCTGCCGGAACTGGCGCAATTGCTGGATAAACACGCATTCAGTGATGCCAGTTGGGGCTGGGGATATCGCAGCACGCTACCGTGGTCATTTCAGTTAGAACACTGGCGGTTGCATCAGCAGGTGTTGCTGCGTGGTCAGGTTGTAGTGTTGCGGTTGATGGATAACCGTATTTTCACCCCATTGCTGCCTGCTTTGAAACCGAGGGATTGGCGTGAACTGTTAACACCGGTGAATGAGCTGATGATCGATACGCCCGTTCCAGTTTGCTACTACCGCCCAGAAAATTGCCCTCAGGAACTGAATAAGAATTTATTTGTGCTGGGCGATCATCTGATTGAAGCACGTTACTCAACCGATACAACGCTCAAGAATCTGGCTTACACGTTAAGTTGCCAGCTTTGGGAAGAAAACCCTGAATTGGCATTGCAACTGGATGAACCAGAAGGGCAATTGCAAAAAAGTCTTGTGGAGTGGTTAAAACAGGTGAGAGGTGAAAAACAGAACCTGAACAAACTCACCGTTGAACACTTTATTACCGATAACCCACAGGCTGCGCTTAGAAAAGAAATTTAAGGCTAGCTCGCCATTATTTATCATTGAGGAAGAAAAAATGAGTCAGTTAGAACAATCGGATTGCATTAACTGCCTAAGTATATTGAAGCAATGGATTGAATTGCAGCTTGTAGATGAAGAGGGTGAACCATTAACAGGTGTGCCTTATAAATTGAAAAGCCGGGGGAATCCAAGTCTTGAACGAACGGGGATTACGGATGGAACTGGTTTGTTACGAGAAACAGACCTTCCACCAATGCCAGTCATCTTATCCATATCAGCACAACCATTAGCGGATGAAATCGTCAAACGAACTCCTCGTCAGGAAACTGGAGAAGCCAATTCCCATGTTAAGTCAACTGCTATATTGGACAGGCATGAGTACCAATACATCACATTGGGTATGCTTAGTGATGGGTATCCTACAATTCAAGGGTGGGAAGCGCAGGAATTACAAAATTCAGAACATTTCCGTGGTTCTACCTTACAGGGATTGTCAATCCATCAACTTAAGCGACGACATGTGCTGGAAGTGCGGGTAATTCACGGATGTGCATGTGATAGAGATATTACTCTAGCTGAACTGCAAAACATATTACCTCGTGTACCAAGGGTAAGACTTCAAAACAATTTGGCTGCATTTAATGATGGGTTTAATCAATTTGGTTTTACTACATGCCGAGAAAAAGCCCACTTTTTAGCACAAGTATTCCATGAAAGTGGTCAATTACGATACACGAAAGAAATCGGAGGAGAAAATGCATCATATAATCCTTGGTATGGGCGGGGTTTAATTCAACTAACACACAGAGTGAAATATACTCGTTATGGTGAATATATTAACGAAGATGTAACTTCTTCTGATGAAAACCGGGATAAATTACTGTCTTCACCACATAGCGTGCTATCCGCATTTTGGTACTATAAAATATGGAGGAACAATGTCTTTAACTCTTCTCAAGCTGATGATTTTAATAATGTGACTGCTGTTATCAATGGGGGATTCAATGGTTATGACGATAGATTGAATCATTTTAAAAATGCAATTAGGGTATTGAGAGCAGGCCATCTGAATCAATTGTTAAATAACAATGAATTCGAATTTACTCGTAGTTCTATCTACAATCAAAAGATTTATTCTTTTGCATGGGGACTTTGGCATGATCCTGATACAAGACAACGAGGACCGGCGAAGGACAGGGATAAGGCTTTGAATGGATATGAAAGAGCACGAGAATTGCTCACTGCAAACCCTTTCACAGCTCGTGAGTTAGGTGGCGAAACATATAGAATAGCAAGACGTGAAATCCCCGATTATATAAACAGGAGAATTGCAGCCTTAAGAGGAGAAGGAAGAGAAGGAGGAGGAAGAGAAAGAGGAGAAAGAGGAGAAGGAGGAGGAAGAGAAAGAGGAGAAAGAGGAGAAAGAGGAGGAAGAGAAAGAGGAGGAAGAGAAGGAAGAGGAAATTAAAATGAATAAAAAAGTTATTTTTTCTATTTTAACACTATTATCTTTTAATGCGTTTTCTTCTGAATTGTCTAGTGAATTTAGATGTTTGACTTCCGATAATAAAAAACCAACCAATATAAAATTGGTTAATGTTTATTCAAAGAAAGATAATGCCAGCCTTAGCTATGTTAAGTATGAGAAGTCGAATGTTTCTATACCGATTCTTCTCGTTAAAGAAGAGTCTGAAATATTAAGTAAGGATCGACCATATATGAACACAACGGTATGGAATGAAATGATTCAAGGTAAAGTAAATGGAACCTATACTATTACTTCACAGGGAGCAAGAATCTATGGTTTCACATATATAAATAAAAAAGGGAAACAAGTGGATTTTGAGGAGAATTTGGAGGCTTATGACGCAGAAAAAAAAGATTGCATTTGGAAATAAAGACAAACCTTGTTTAGTATTTTGTGGACGCTGTTTCTAAATTTGTGTAATCGCCATTTAAATAAACACCCCCGCCGCAAGCAGCGGGGTATTTAGACATGAAATCACCCGCTTTGCATCGTTCAATTCTCATTTCCCCCTAATTTTTTATTGATATGGTCTAAATATACTCATTTTTCAGCAAATTGGAACAACACGAAAACAAAAGATAATAACATGCAAGGGGATATTTTTCCGGCGGAAATTGCTTATGCGAATCGTCCTAATAGCGATTGGCGTAGGACTATTTTTGATAATAATGGCAAGGATATTTCATAATGAGAAACAAAAAAATTAGCTTTGTTGCTTAGCTTGGGCATGATATTCGGGTTAGCCACTATACCAGCAAAGCGTTCAGACGATTATTGCAGTGTTATGGTATTAAACAAAGCCTGAGCCGGCGTGGAAATTGCTGGGATAACAGCCCGATGGAACGTTTTTTCCGGAGCTTAAAAAGCGAATGGGTTCCTTTGGCGGGATATGCAAATTTTAGAGAAGCTTACCATTCTATTATCCAATACATAACAGGTTATTACAGCCAGCTTCGTCCTCACTGGTATAACAATGGGTTTGCAGTTTCGATTTGTCGTGCGTTTAGTTTCATTATTAAGGGCATCCTTGTAATCGAACGGTAAGTGCCCCGAATTATGCCCTTCGCTGCATCTTGATTGCAACAGACGAAACTAGACCTAAAAATAAGAAAGGGTGTTGATTTTGCTGGGTTTGAGAGAAATTGTTTGACTGGGCTGGACTTCACTGGAAGTTGAAGTGGTGCCCGGAGGCGGAATCGAACCACCGACACGGGGATTTTCAATCCCCTGCTCTACCGACTGAGCTATCCGGGCTAACGGGGCGCATTAAACCGTATTCAGCCCAATCCGTCAAACACTTTCTGCGAAAAAATCATTAAAATTGATTGTTCGCTGTATTTTTATACCAACTTAGTGTGGTTATTCAGCTTGGGCCGCTTTTTATTAACTTAACGCCCCATTTTTTCGGCATTTTGCGATGGTTAGAATATCTTCAGCCAGCAGTTTTGCCGTCAGGACATCTTCAAGATCTCTTTTCACGAGTAGCTTACTTAGACATCCTTCAAGGATAAGCTCCATCTGTTTGGCGACTTGTTGAACATCTTCAATATCGAGTTGCTGCAATAACTCCGTTGAGTAATGAAAGGAGTTTTGTTTTTGCAATTCTGCCAATTGATGGATCGGATGGTCTGCATTAGGGAAAGTGCTGCAAGCCGCGATGAACAGGCAACCCGGATAACGCTGTTCCTGTACTTTTTCCTTGAGAGCATCAAAACGTGCCAATAACTTTTGTTCAGGGTTCAAATCTTCATCCAGCAGGATTTGGCGTTGCCAGATTTCAATCTGTTGGCTGTGGTAGCGTAAGCAGTCGTAGAGCAGGGCTTCACGATCAGGCCAAAAATGTTTTATATGGTCAATATCAATATTCAGGGGAGTTAAAAGTGTCTCCAGTGTTGCTGACAGGCCATGTTGCTCCAATAAGTTCAGGGCATGGCTAAGCACATATTCACGTTGCACGGTGGCTCTCCTTCCAGATTATTTTTGTTGTAAGTGTTGTAGTTGCTGCACATGCTGGTTAAAACGTTCTGCATTCATAAATCCATTGATTCGTGAATCGATTAACTCTTTTCCTTGAATATCAAAGAACAAGATAGTGGGCAGTCCTCTTACCTGCAATTTGTGTAGTAATTCTTTCTGTTTTGGCCCGTTATCTGTGACATCTGCCTGTAACAGGAGGAATTGACTCAATTGTGCCTGTACTTGTGGATCACGGAAAGTATATTTTTCGAACTCCTTGCAGGCCACACACCAGTCAGCATACAAATCCAACATAATCGGCTGATGGCGATTTGCGGCTAAAATTTGGCTTAATTCTTGCCAGTCACTAATTTGTTGGAATTTTATTGCTGTCTTTTGCTGTTCTGCCGTAGGCATTCCCCACATCCAATCTTGCAAGGGGCGTGAAGCGATAAGTGCCAGAGCCAGCAAGAGAATTTGTAAAACACGCAGCCAGCCGTTTTTGCTGTTTAATGTTAATGCGAAAGCCCATCCTAAGAACGCAACCGCCAGCATACTCCACAATCTGATGCCCCATGTGTCACCAAGAACGCGCTCCAGTAAGAATACTGGCAGAGCCAGAATAATGAACCCGAAGGCTTCTTTAACGTATTGCATCCACGGGCCGCTGCGAGGCAGGAGTTTGTGGCCGAATAATGTGACAGCGATAAGCGGTAACCCCATACCCAGTGCGTAAAGATAAAGAGTCAGGCCGCCAACCAGCGTATTACCGCTTTGGGCGATATAGAGCAAAATGGCGCTGAGTGGTGCAGTAGTGCAGGGAGAGGCAATCAACCCGGCTAAGGCACCCATACTAAATACGCCAATATAAGAGCCACTTTGCTGTTTGTTGCTCCAATCCACCAAACGAGTTTGGATAGAAGAAGGAAGTTGCAGGTTATATAGCCCGAACATTGATAGGGCGAGCAAAATAAATAGCACTGACAGTCCGATCAAAATGTAAGGGCTTTGCAGGGCAATCTGAAATTGCAGACCCGCAGCCGCGACGATTAGTCCAAGCAAGGTATAAGTAAGCGCCATTCCCTGAACGTAGCTCATGGCGAGCCAAAATATTCGTTTCAGGCTTTCGGGGCGTTTCTGTCCTAAGATAATGCCGGAAATCAGCGGATACATGGGTAATACACAAGGCGTAAAAGCGATGCCAATGCCAATCAACAACGCCCATAATGGGGAAAATGGAACATTATGTTCTTTGGTTGGGGGACTTTCCTGTTGCAATACTGCGGTTTCATTATTTGATTGGTCTGAAGCAACCACCGCTTGTAATGGTACGCTTAATGTTTCAGGAGGATAACAATAACCCGCCTCTGCACATCCCTGATAAATTATCTCAAGAGAAGCGTCATTGGTGGCGGATAAAATAGGAACATCAATGCGCGCTGATTGGAAATAAACTTCACTCTTCCCAAAAAACTCATCCTCATGATCTATTCCCTTGGCATAAACCATTTCACCCAATGAAGCTTGCTTGGGAATAATCCTGAATTGTTTTCGATAGAGGTAGTAACCGGGTTTGATATCCCAGTTCAGAGTGAGTTTATTTCCTTGTTGCTGAAAATCAAACATGAATGCCTGATCAGCGGGGAGGTAGAGACTTTGCCCCGGTTGTTCAAACAGTGCGTTGGCTTTGAGAGGAGAAAAAGCGATACCGCTGAACAGCAGAAATAACATGAGAATACGTTTCATCATAAGTAATCTTTGGCCTGCCTGTATCGTTAAATTTATTTAGTCAGCACTATAACCGATGACGCTCATAGCAGAAAGCCACTTGATTAATATTAATACAATGCTGTTCTGGGGGGAGAAAAAAGATTTTTACGATGGAGATATTTCAGGGGCGTTACTTGCCCCTGAAATAATATTTTCCAATGTTCGATTAATAAAACTACAAGATCATGCCGCCAAACAGAAAGCCGAATGCGACAGCCAAGACAACGGCAATGGTTCCCGGAATAAAGAATGGGTGATTGAAGACAAAACGCCCAATACGCGTGGTTCCTGTATCATCCATCTGCACCGCCGCAACTAATGTCGGATATGTTGGCAGGATAAAGAGACCGGAAACCGCAGAGAAAGAAGCAATCGCGGTTAATGGCGTAACATGCAGCGCCAGTGCCATTGGCATCAGAGCCTTCGCTGTGGCTGCTTGTGAATAGAGCAACGCTGAACAGAAGAAGAAAATGACTGCCAGCAGCCACGGTTGGGCGTGAATCAGGCTGCCCGCCGTCTCTTTGATCCAGTCAATATTAGCCTGTACAAAAGTATCTCCCAACCATGCAACACCCAAGATACAGATACATGCACTCATGCCCGCTTTAAAGGTACTTGAGTTCAGGATGGCATCGGTATCAACTGAGCAAATGACGGTGGTGAGGGTGGCAACACTGAGCATGATGATGAGAATGGCATTGGTGGTGTTCATCAGCGGTTTTTCAACCAGACCAACGCTCGGGCTGTTGATAATGGCATAGATGACAACACTAATGACTCCCAGCAAGAACAGGAAAACAGACAATTTTGCTTTGGGCTTGATTTGAATTTGGCTGGCACCGCGCATTTCTATCAGATTATCCGCAAGGCGCTTTTGATAAATTGGATCATTAGACAGCCTGGAATCAAAAAGCCATGAAATAATGAATGACATCAGAATGATGGCACAAAACGTTGCGGGTAGTAACACCATCAGCAAGTGAATATAACTGATGCCTTGCTCTTCCATAACTGATGCCATGTAAACGACTGCCGCAGAAATAGGGGAAGCCGTGATCCCGATTTGAGCAGAGACAACAGCGGTGGAAAGTGGCCGGCAAGGCTTGATACCCTGCTCTTTGGCGACTTCTGCAATAACGGGCAACGTTGCCAATGAAATGTTCCCCGTGCCGGCAAATAAAGTCAGAAAATAAGTGACGATAGGTGCCAGGATGGTGATGTATTTCGGATTCCTTCGCAGTAATTTTTCAGTCTGCTGAACTAAATAGTCCAGCCCTCCCGCCACTTGCATGGCAGATATTGCTGCGATAACAGCCATGATAATTGAGATAACATCAAATGGAATATGGCCAGGTTTAACACCAATGGCTGCAAGGATTAATACACCAATACCTCCTGCAAAACCAATACCTATTCCCCCTAATCGTGCCCCCAGTAAAATGGCCAGCAGAACAATAACCAATTCTACGGCTAACATGTTACGTACTCCTTAATTTATTTGATCTTATGAAAACTTATGGTTAATACTTTGTGTTTGCAGACAATTAAAAAGGCACGCTTCCGGTTGGAATGGCGTGCCTTAATAATTAAGACGAACTCGTTATTATAAACATTTAATCAGTCATCAAAACGTTTTGCTTTATAAGTTGGATGTTTTAGGTTCTCAACGGAGAAAATATCATCTAACTGAGCTTCGGTCAGCAAGCCGCGCTCCAGCACAACTTCACGAACGCTCTTACCGGTTTCAGCACAGATCTTGCCCACGATATCGCCATTGTGGTGACCAATGAATGGGTTCAGATAAGTGACGATACCAATAGAGTTGAATACGAAGCTTTCGCACACTTCTTTATTGGCTGTAATACCGTCGATACACTTTTCAACCAGATTACGGCAAGCGCTGCTCAGGATAGACATAGATTCAAACATGGCCTGACCAATCGCGGGTTCCATGACGTTAAGCTGCAACTGACCGGCTTCTGCTGCCATAGTGATACAGGTATCGTTACCAATGACTTTAAAGCAAACCTGGTTAACAACTTCTGGCACAACCGGGTTAACTTTAGCTGGCATGATTGAAGAACCTGCCTGCAATTCTGGCAGATTTATTTCGTTCAGGCCAGCGCGAGGGCCGGAAGAGAGCAGGCGCAAGTCATTACAAATCTTGGACATCTTAACAGCCAAACGTTTCAACGCGCTGTGAACCATCACGTAAGCACCGCAGTCGGAAGTCGCTTCGATCAAATCTTCTGCTGGTTGGCAAGGTAATCCTGTGACTTCGGCCAATTTTTCAATGACCAACTGTTGGTAACCTGGCGCAGTGTTCAAGCCAGTACCGATCGCAGTCGCGCCGAGATTCACTTCCAGCAGCAGTTCTGCCGTGCGGGCGATGTTTTTGATTTCTTCTTTCAACAAAATAGAGAAAGCACGGAATTCTTGGCCCAGTGTCATTGGAACAGCGTCTTGCAACTGGGTACGGCCCATCTTCAGGATATCGTCGAATTCAGCGCCTTTTCTGTCGAATCCTGCTTTCAGCAACTCAATGGATTCAATTAGTTGCATCAATGAGTTATAGACAGCAATACGGAAACCAGTAGGGTAAGCATCATTGGTTGACTGGCTTCTGTTCAGGTGATCATTCGGATTCAGGTACTCATATTCGCCTTTTTTATGTCCCATCAATTCCAGACCGATATTCGCCAGTACCTCATTGGTATTCATGTTCAGAGAAGTACCTGCGCCGCCTTGGAAGACATCAACAGGGAATTGGTCCATACATTTGCCAGTATTGAGGACTTCATCACAAGCTTTGACAATAATATCTGCAACTTTTCCTGAAATAGTATGGAGTTCTTTGTTTGCCAGTGCCGCAGCTTTTTTCACCATGACCATGCCACGAATGAACTCTGGGACATCGTTGATAGTACGGTCACTGATATAAAAGTTTTCAATCGCACGCAGAGTGTGAATACCATAATAGGCATCAGCAGGGACTTCTCGTTTACCTAACAGGTCTTCTTCGATACGAATGTTGTTTGACATGAGAACCTTCTTAAAATTGGATACGTTTTTTTACTGTTCTATTACGTGTTTGTTTAGAATAATGTTGCCGGCGACAATTGCCTTGATATTAATCACTTATCATGGAATTGTGTGCGCGATCATATGTGGATTTATTATAAATGCCTTGAACCTGGATCACTTTATAGTGCTATTTTATTAATGAAATCACATATGTGTGATTGAAGTCACGATTACAGAGATGGAAAGTCAACTCCCTGAAGTATTGAAAACTGTTACTATCATCCCCACATTATGTGATCTAACGCCATATTGTGTGTATTTGGCGCAATATGAATGATAAATATTGCGATGAGCGATATTTACTGCGATGAACAATAAATAATGTGAACGACAAATAAATAATGAAAGGAGAACCACGTGCGCTGGCTCCCACTTATTCTTATATGCCTGCTGGTTTACATCGAGTCTGTCCTGTTTGTCCGGATTGCCTCTGAAGTCGGGGTTTTGCTGACTCTGCTGCTGGTTATTCTTACTTCTTGTCTTGGTGTATCTCTTGTACGTAATCAGGGCATTAAGAATTTCATGTCCATGCAGCAAAAAATTGCGGCGGGTGAAAGCCCTGCCGAAGAAGCCATCAAAAGTGTTTCTTTGGTCATTGCGGGCTTTTTACTGATTGTGCCCGGTTTTTTCACTGATTTTCTCGGGTTGCTGTTGCTGCTGCCTCCTGTACAGAAACTTCTGACGGCAAAGCTATTGCCCCATATCAATTTTTACCGCCCCAATGCCTTTTATGGTTCGAATAATCATAGCTCGAGCCACCAGAACGGGCAGACCTTTGAGGGAGAGTATGAGCGTAGGCAAGATGACGCTTCCTACACATTGGGCGATCAGAAACCAGATGATCAAAAAAATCATGATGAATCTGGCAGTGAACATAATAAAAAATAATGGTGTCTGCTTAGATTGAAATTTCAATGGGTAATAAAAAAGTAAAATATTTTTTGGCGACACCCTTGAAGTACCGATCTTAAGCCCCAACTTGTAGCTTCATGGTACTGGTTCTGTTGGGTTCTGGTATCAATCCTCTTACCTGATATGGACTTTATTTATAGGAGATCTATCAATGAAAATTCGTCCATTACACGACCGCGTTATCGTCAAGCGTACAGAAGTTGAATCAAAATCCGCTGGCGGGATTGTTCTGACTGGTTCTGCTGCGGGCAAATCCACCCGTGGAGAAATTTTGGCAGTTGGCAATGGTCGCATCCTTGAAAACGGGGAAGTGAAAGCGCTGGATGTAAAAGTGGGTGATACCGTCATTTTTAATGAAGGTTACGGCGTTAAAACAGAGAAGATCGATAATGAAGAAGTATTGATCATGTCTGAAAGCGACATTCTGGCAATTGTTGAAGCGTAATTTAATCTCTTGCGCTTAGATCTTCTTAATTGAACGAATTTAAAGGAAAGACACAATGGCAGCTAAAGACGTAAAATTTGGTAATGATGCTCGTAGCAAAATGTTACGCGGTGTGAATGTACTGGCTGACGCAGTTAAAGTTACTCTGGGTCCTAAAGGCCGTAACGTAGTTTTGGATAAATCTTTCGGTGCACCGGTTATCACTAAAGACGGTGTATCTGTAGCACGTGAAATCGAATTGGAAGACAAATTCGAGAACATGGGTGCGCAGATGGTTAAAGAAGTTGCTTCTAAAGCCAATGATGCGGCAGGCGATGGTACTACTACTGCAACAGTACTGGCTCAAGCTATTGTCACCGAAGGTCTGAAAGCTGTTGCTGCTGGCATGAACCCAATGGATCTGAAACGTGGTATCGACAAAGCAGTTATTTCTGCCGTTGAGGAGCTGAAAAAACTGTCCGTACCTTGCTCTGATTCCACTGCTATTGCTCAGGTTGGTACAATCTCTGCAAACTCCGACGAAACTGTAGGTAAACTGATCGCTGAAGCGATGGACAAAGTCGGTAAAGAAGGTGTAATCACCGTTGAAGAAGGTACTGGTCTGGAAGACGAACTGGATGTTGTTGAAGGTATGCAGTTCGACCGCGGTTACCTGTCTCCTTATTTCATCAACAAACCAGAATCAGGTGCTGTTGAACTGGAAAACCCATACATCCTGTTGGTTGACAAAAAAATCTCCAACATCCGTGAACTGTTGCCAGTTCTGGAAGGCGTAGCCAAGGCAAGCAAGCCTCTGGTTATCATCGCTGAAGATGTTGAAGGTGAAGCGTTGGCAACGCTGGTTGTTAACAACATGCGTGGTATTGTGAAAGTTGCTGCGGTTAAAGCACCAGGCTTCGGTGATCGCCGTAAAGCGATGCTG
Source organism: Xenorhabdus sp. PB62.4 (assembly GCF_014467285.1). Taxonomy (NCBI): domain Bacteria; kingdom Pseudomonadati; phylum Pseudomonadota; class Gammaproteobacteria; order Enterobacterales; family Morganellaceae; genus Xenorhabdus; species Xenorhabdus sp. PB62.4. Next base: position 166,597 of record NZ_NKHR01000001.1, read on the forward strand.
CAAGATATCGCAACTCTGACTAACGGTACTGTTATCTCTGAAGAGATCGGTCTGGAGCTGGAAAAAGCGACTCTGGAAGATCTGGGTCAGGCAAAACGTATTGTTATCAACAAAGACACTACTACTATCATTGATGGCGTAGGTGAGGAAGGTGCAATTGCTGCACGTGTTACTCAAATCCGCCAGCAAATCGAAGAATCCACTTCTGACTATGACCGTGAAAAACTGCAAGAGCGCGTAGCTAAACTGGCAGGCGGTGTTGCTGTCATCAAAGTGGGTGCAGCGACTGAAGTTGAAATGAAAGAAAAACGCGCTCGCGTTGACGATGCTCTGCACGCAACTCGCGCGGCTGTAGAAGAAGGTGTTGTTGCTGGTGGTGGTGTTGCTCTGGTTCGTGTTGCTGGCGCTATCGCTGGTCTGACTGGTGACAACGAAGATCAGAACGTGGGTATCCGTGTTGCAATGCGTGCCATGGAAGCGCCAATGCGTCAGATCGTAGACAACGCAGGTGAAGAACCTTCTGTTGTTGTGAACAACGTGAAAGCAGGTAAAGACAACTACGGTTATAACGCTGCAACTGAACAGTACGGCGACATGATCGAAATGGGTATCTTGGATCCAACTAAAGTAACCCGTTCTGCACTGCAATTCGCAGCTTCTATCGCTGGCCTGATGATCACCACCGAAGCGATGGTGACTGAACTGCCTAAAGATGACAAAGCTGACTTAGGTGCAGCCGGCGGCATGGGTGGCATGGGTGGAATGGGCGGCATGATGTAATGCTGTTCATCCTGATGATGGAATTGCCCATCCGTTAGGACAAAACTTTGAAGGCGAGCAGGAAAAACTTGCTCGCCTTTTTATTTTTTTGTCTTAATTGAAAACAAAAGGGTATATTTATCATCATGGTAGAAATTCCTATAACCAATGAGGGAAGTTATGCGAATTAAAATTTTGCTTGGTGCGTCAGTGTTATTATTGGCAGGATGTACAACGAATCATCAGTTAACCTCCGCTGGTGCTAATGTGCAATTTGTGGAGATTCAACCGGGCAGTGAATGCCAGCGGTTAGGCGAAATTACCGGTACACAAAGCAACTGGCTCAATGGTGTTAGCGGCGAGAGCAGCTCTATGCGCAGTGCAGCCAATGATTTACGCAATAAAGCGGCTGAAATTGGTGGAAACGTCATCTATGGCGTAAACAGTCCATCAGAGAATTTGCTGGGTAGCTTTGTACCCCTTGATAGCAAAATGGTTGGTCAGGTCTATAAGTGCCCTTAGGTATTAATGGCAGAAAAATAAAACAGATAGCCCCGTAGATGAGGTGGTGTTGTCTATCCGATGTGGATGTAAAAATCGATGGGGTTAGTGAGAAATAAGTTTGGGCAATGCTCAGAAAAAACGTTTCGGAATAGCGAGAATGACATATACGTTTGGTTTCTGGCGCTGCCCATTCTGGAAAAAATTAATTTTGTTTTAACTCTAAATCCAGTGGTGTCTTGCTTGGTTCTCCCCCAATTTCCCTTGTCAGACAAGGCACTAAATAACCGGATACCTTTGACAATAATTCCCGCATGATGGCTTTCGCTTCTCCATCACTCACAAGAAAATGGGCAGCGCCTTGAACTTTATCCAGAACGTGGATGTAGTAAGGCAAAATACCTGCATCAAATAACGCATTACTTAAATCAGCCAGAGTATCTGCGTTATCATTGACATCACGCAGCATCACACTTTGATTTAACAGAGTCACACCAGCTTGTTTTAGCCTCATCATACTTTCCCGGAAGGCATCATCAATTTCATTGGCATGGTTGATATGGGTGACCATGATCACTTGCAAATGGGCCTGTGCTAAGCGATTACACAGTGAAAGCGTGATTCTGTCAGGGATAACAACTGGCAAGCGCGTGTGGATCCGCAGCCGCTTAATATGTGGGATAGATTCGATGTGACTGATTAACCAATCCAGCTCATGATCTTTTGCCATCAGAGGATCACCACCGGAAAAGATAATTTCATCAAGCTCAGGGTGTTGAGCGATATAATCCAGAGCAAGTTGCCAATTGTTTTTATTGCCCTTGTTATCTTCATAAGGGAAATGGCGGCGGAAGCAATAACGACAATTTACCGCACATCCCCCTTTGACCAATAATAAGGCGCGATTGTGGTACTTATGCAATAAGCCGGGTACAACACTGCATTGTTCATCTAATGGATCGGTGGAGAAACCAGAAGGCGTAGCAAACTCTTCCCGGGAAGTCAGGACTTGCAATAACAGAGGATCGCGGGGATCGCCCTTTTTCATTCGTGCTACAAACGCTCTTGGCACACGCAGGGGAAATAAACGCTTCGCCTCATTACCTTCTTTCAATATGGCATGCGTGTTTAAAGACAATAGTTGCAACAATTCATTCGGATCAGTAATAACATCCGCAAGTTGTTTTAGCCAGACTTCTCTGACAGGGTGAATATGGGTTATAATGTGTGCCATTTTTTGGCTAAGCCATTTTGTTAAAAATTAGAGGATCTCCATGGCTACTTATAGTACCAATGAATTCCGTTCAGGTCTTAAAATCATGTTAGATGGCGAGCCGTGCGCTATTCTTGACAGCGAATTTGTTAAACCAGGTAAAGGACAGGCATTTGCCCGTGTCCGTCTTCGTAAATTGATTTCTGGTAAACTGCTGGAAAAAACTTTTAAATCAACAGATTCTGTTGAAAGCGCAGATGTCATGGATGCCAACCTGACTTATTTGTACAACGACGGTGAATTCTGGCATTTCATGAACAACGAGACTTTCGAGCAATTAGCTGCGGATGAGAAAGCTGTTGGTGACAATGCAAAATGGCTGATCGATCAGGCAGAATGTATTCTGACTCTGTGGAATGGCCGTCCTATCGCTGTAACTCCACCAAACTTCGTTGAACTGGAAGTGGTGGAAACCGATCCAGGTCTGAAAGGCGATACCGCTGGTACTGGTGGTAAACCAGCAACCCTGAGCACGGGTGCTGTGGTAAAAGTGCCTCTGTTTGTGCAGATCGGTGAAGTCATTAAAGTTGATACCCGTTCTAACGAATACGTTTCTCGCGTTAAATAATCGAGTCCGTTATTCTAAAAAAACCGCAACCTCTTCGTCCAGAGGTTGCGGTTTTTTGTTATCAGCCGTTCGTCGCTATTATTGCAGCAGTCAGATCGGGTAGCTATAATTCAGCTTCATTTCTTATCGTTATTCGGGACGACTCGGATAAACGTCATCTCATTGGGGACGACCCCACTTGTCATCATATAAAAAGGGAAAAACATGTCTTGGTTGATCCTTCTTATTGCGGGTTTGTTAGAAGTGGTGTGGGCGGTAGGCCTGAAATATACGCATGGTTTTTCACGTTTGATTCCGAGCCTAATTACGATCAGTGCGATGATTGTTAGTATGGGGCTACTGGCCTATGCCATGAAAAATCTGCCAGCAGGAACCGCATATGCAGTATGGACAGGCATTGGTGCAGTGGGAACGGCAATTTTTGGCATTATGATACTGGGAGAATCAGCGAATTTTGCCAGAATTTTGAGCCTTGGCTTGATCGTTGTGGGTATTGTCGGTTTAAAGCTAGCGAGTTGATGTTTTATAAATAGATCGATTTGTAAATGGATCGGCTTATAAATGAACCCAGCACTGCGCTGGGTTCTATTTTTGATTATTTTCTTTCATAGCGCGAAGGCCATATTTCTTCTGGCGTGCGCTCCAATGCTGTCGCGATAAGACGTTCGCCTTTCGGCCAATGTCGTTGTAGGGCGTTGGCAAGGGTTGATGATGCAAGCCCTGCCTCTCGTGATACTTCTGATAATGTTGTCCCGCGTTTTTTCAATTCAGCAATGATATCAGCGGAATGCCAGTCTTTTTTTTCCATCCTTAAGATCTCCAGTTAGCTATCGTTTTTTCAATTAAAAAGTAAGTTATTAAACAGTAGACTATAAGTCACACATCATAGCATAACTCAAATTGAATAGTGACTCATAGTCCGTGGTCGGATAAGTAACACGAATCGATACTTATCGGATGAAAACATCGAACAACATCAGATCCCTTTTTGGGCAAAGAATTAGATATCTCAGAAAAGAAGCAGGGATGTCGCAGGAGGCTTTTGCCGATAAATGTGGATTGGATCGAACTTATGTCAGCGGCATTGAACGCGGCGTCAGAAATCCTACCTTAGAAATTATTTATGTGATTGCCAATGGATTACAAATTGAACTGACTGATCTGTTTGATTTTAAAACAATGTTTCCGCCTCATTAGGGCTAATTACCAATATCACTTCTCTGCAATAAAAAACGTCATTCTTTCTTCTCCTTCATCATTTAATTTATTGACTACGACCTGAATGATGAAGGCGATCCTCAATTTTAATCATGATCGTTTGTTTGTTACTTATATTCTTTTTTTGAATATGATATGTGTTTTTGTCATATTATGCAGGGAGCGTTTGGTAACATTTGATGAATGAATTTTAATTAAATTCCTATTGGAAACGAGATAATGTCATTGATCCCTGAACTTGCAATCGGAGCGGCTGTTGGTTTGGTTATCAGCACTACTGGCGTTGGTGGTGGAGTTGTCGTGCTGCCATTGTTGCTGCGTTACGGGCGGGTGAATATAAAATAAGCAATTGGTGTCTCCCTTTTCGTCACAATGATATTATCTGGTTCATCTGCTTTTGCTTTCGCATATGGCGATCATACAAACTGGAAACTGGCACTGGTGTTATTTGTTGGTTCCCTGTTGTCTATCCCTTTAGCTAAATATCTGATGAAACAGATGCCTGACAAGGTATTTCAATATGCCACCCTGTTTTTGATCTTATGCAGTGCTGTGCTGATGGGGATAAGACTTGTTGAATAGAATTTCCTTTAACCACTGAATCAAGGGACCACCTCAATGGTCAAAGGATATATTCGCATGATTATTAAGCTGGCCCTTCCCGAACAAACTTATGACTTTTAAGTTCAATAGGTTGTTTCGCCAATGTTTTTCAACGCATCGATCACTAATTGCCAAAATTTATCTTGATCCAATTTGACGGCAACTTGTGTATGACAATCTTCAGGCGGTGGAAAACGGAAATCTGCGACTGTCATGCCTGTTGTTAAAGCTCCGGTTAGCTCAATATTAACGGGGACTTTTTGGGTTGTTATGACAGTAGGGTCGATCACATAGGCTACCGCACAAGGATCGTGTACCGGAGGATAGCCAAATCCTTGGCTCTCACGATACCTGTCCCCATAAAATTGGAGTGCATCCAAAACGAATTGAGCAGAATGCGTTTTAATCTGGGCAATCTTCTCAATCACTTCAGGCGTCGCTTGAGCCTGATGAGTGAGATCTAAACCCACCATTGTCAGGGGCCATTTTTCATTAAAAACAATGTGTGCAGCTTCCGGATCGATCAAAATATTAAATTCAGCAACAGCGCTTCTGTTACCTTTGTGGTAACCACCTCCCATCAATACCACTTCCTTTACACGTTCGACAATCTGCGGGGCTTTGCGTGCAGCCATGGCGATATTCGTCAGACCGGCAGTAGGAACCAGAGTGACGCTTTTAGGCGGATTTTCCATAATCACATCAATGATTAAATCTACTGCATGACGGGAATCCAACCTCATTGCTGGTTCAGGCAGAATAGGGCCATCCAGACCTGTCTCGCCATGAATATCCGGTGCTGTTTTGATCTCCCGGACGAGTGGTCGGTGGCATCCTGCTGCGAAAGGAATATTGCGAATATTGGCAATTCGGGCAACGCACAGCGCATTATGGGTTACTTTATTCAGAGTCTGGTTGCCAACCACGGTCGTTACAGCCAATAGTTCAATGTTTGGATTTCCGTGAGCAAGCAAGAGAGCAATAGCGTCATCATGCCCGGGATCGCAATCAAGGATAATTTTCTTGGGTAGCATTTTGGTTCCTTTTAGTGATTATGCCTTTCATCTTTCAGGCGGCTGTTTTGGTTACAACTCGAAACTTATTAGGCACACATGCAAATATCTTTTTTAGAATAATTCAGTATTAAAAAAATTCCTCTTCCATTTATCACAAAATGAAAACATAAAATCCCTCATTTTTTAATGAATATTTTAATAATTGTGATTTGATTAACATGAAAACAACAAACAATTTGAGCATTTTAAGTACATGTGATTCATATACACCTTGAGATGAAATTCACTGTCAGCGATTTGATACACAACTATTAACTTATTAATATTTTTACCGATGCTTTTGTTAATTTTTTGTGAATACACCTAAATAATTAATGTTCAATAAATATGATAAATCTCCCTGAAAAAACAGGATAGCAATGTAACTGGATGTATATCATCAGGGGATAGATGCACACGGGGTATAGCATGAATAATAAACTTGATTCATTAACATACTATGCGGCAACTAAGAAATATGATCTCCGTTTTCCAATGCTGACAGAAGATTTGGATGTTGATGTCGTTATCATTGGCGGGGGATTCTCTGGTATCAATACGGCATTAGAACTTGCTGAAAAAGGGATCACCAATATTGCTATTTTGGAAGGCCGGACTCTGGGATTTGGGGGGACCGGTCGTAATGGCGGGCAAGTGATGACAGGTATCGGTCATGACTTGGATAAGATCAAACGCCATGTTGGTGAGAAAGGCCTGGAAACAATATTCAAAATCAGCAGCCTGGGAGCGGGCATTATTCGTGACCGGATTGCCAAATATGATATTAAGGCAGATTTTTGTCGGGGTTATGCTTATCTTGGTTGGAATTCACGGCATGATAAAACCCTGCGGGGCTGGCTGGAAGGCTTCCGTGCCGCTTCTCCTGATGAGGAAATCGAGCTTTATACAGGATCTGATGTCAAAAAAGTCATTGGATCAGAGCGCTATACCAGTGCATTGAAACATATGGGTGGCGGTCATGTTCATTCACTCAACTTGCTTTTAGGCGAAGCGAAGGCTGTCTCCGAATACGGTGTTAAGATTTTTGAAAATAGTCAGGTCTTGAATGTCGAATATGGCCCACGGGTTACGGTGCGTACAGCAACCGGCTCAGTTCGTGCCAGCAAGATGTTGTGGGCATGTAATGGCTTCTTGGATGAGGAGCTTGAACCCACTATCTACAGAAAAACGATCAATACGTATGCTTTCCAATTGATGACAGAAGAACTGCCCGAAGATTTGATTGAACGAATAAGCCCGATTCGCGGTGCATACAGCGATATCAGCCCCGTCATTGATTATTACCGTGTCACTAAAGAAAACCGTCTGCTATATGGTAGTGCGACACAGTTTTTTGAATATATGCCTTCCGATTTAAAAGCATGGAACCGCCATATCATGCTGAAAACCTTCCCTTACCTGAAAGACGTGAAAATAGAATTGGCATGGGGCGGGCCATTATGTTGCAGTGTTAATTTGTTCCCGCAAATTGGTTCCCTGCCTAAGCATAAAAATGTGTTCTATGTTCAGGGGTACTCAGGCTTTGGTGTAACCCCAAGCCATATTATTTGCAAAATTCTTGCTGAAGGAATGAGCGAAGGCTCCGATCGTTATTCACTATTGAGCTCTATTCCACATCTTGATGTTATTGGGAAAGACAGCTTTAGGAATGTATTGCTCTCTGGCGGCAAAATTTGGCACCAAACTTCGGGTTATTGGAAAGGACGTTGTTAGTCGGATTTCTGTTTAGCATTTTTCCCACGATTTTTTTGAACGGTAACTGTTAAAAGGTAAAAGTCATGATCAAGCCATTATTATTAGATAAAGCCCTTCCTGAATTAATGCCCATTGGCAGTGTCACTAATCTTGGTTCTGTTGTGGTAGAGGGAGATCCGCAGGTGAGTGCAGCCATGATCTATGGAGCACCATCGGATAATCTGACTTGCGGTATTTTTGCCTGTACCAAAGGCAAATTTAAAATGGTCTACCCCTTTGATGAAATGGCAACAGTGCATGAAGGCTCAATAAAACTGACGGATGCCAAAACTGGGGTTACGGTTGAATATCATGAAGGTGACTCGTGGTTTGCGGCAAAAGGGACTGAAGTACTGTGGGAAATCACCAGCGAACGTTTCGTCAAACATTACATGGCCTGCATAAACGGACAAGTGTCTGGCTAGACTGAGGAAGAGATGATGAGTGAAATTAATTTGCTGGAGTCTGTTACCGCTTTTCTGCGACGTTCTCACGGTCATTATATTCATGGAGTCTCTATTCTTGGTCAGGAAAATGAAACTTTCTCTGTCGTTAACCCTGCGACGGGTGAAACGATAGCTATAGTCAATCAAGGAGGAGAAACCGAAGTTAATCAGGCAATGCAGGCGGCATCAACCGCCTTTCACGGTGTATGGGCAGAAACTTCACCTATGGAACGAGGGAATTGCCTGAATCGGCTGGCTGATTTATTGCTGAAAAATAGTGAAGAACTGGCACAACTGGAAAGCTTATGTTCAGGCAAACCCATCCAGTTATCCCGCATGCTGGATGTGGGGGCATCTGCCGATTATTTACGCTATTTTGCCGGATGGTCGAGCAAAATCAGCGGAGAAACACTGGATGTTTCATTGCCCTCATTGAAAGGAGAGAAATATACTGCGTTTACCCGCCGTGAACCGATAGGCGTAGTGGTTGGTCTTATTCCGTGGAATTTCTCCATCATGATTGCTATCTGGAAATTAGGGGCCGCGCTGACCAGTGGTTGTACCGTTGTGCTGAAACCCAGTGAATATACCCCCTTGACCATGCTGCGTGTCGCTGAACTGGCGAAAGAAGCCGGAATTCCTGATGGTGTGATTAACATCGTCAATGGGTCTGGGGCGGGTGTTGGGACGCACCTGCTCACCCATCCTCTGTGTGCCAAGGTCACTTTTACGGGTTCAGTACCTACAGGAAAGCTCATTGGCAAATCTGTCATGGAACATGGGCTGTTCCGTGCAACGCTGGAGTTAGGCGGTAAAAATGCTGCTGCTTTCCTGTCGGATATGCCTGTTGAGAAGATTGTTGACGGGGTTTTGGAAGCTGGTTATATGAATCAGGGGCAAATCTGTGCGGCTGCGGAACGTTTTTATATTCCTTCTGTTCATATGGATGCGGTTTTGAAATTACTTTCTGAGCGCTTGTCTGCGATGAAAATTGGCTCTCCCCTTGATGAAACGACGGAAATGGGGCCTTTGGCAAATAAAGAGCATTATGAAAAAATTCTGTCTTTGTTTGAGAAAGCGCGTCAGGAGGGGAGTGAAATCGTATATGGCGGCCATGCGCTGGAAAGGGCGGGATTTTTTGTCGCTCCTACAATCATTAGAGCCAATAGTGCTGAAGACACGCTAATGAAAGAGGAGACATTCGGGCCAATTGGTACTTTCCTCAGCTATAACGATGAGGAAGAGCTGATTGCCATGATGAATGCGACGCCGTTTGGCTTATCTGCCAGTTTATGGACTAACGATTTAAGCAAAGCGATGCGTATGACATCTCGCGTTGAAGCGGGAATACTATGGATCAACATGCACACGTTCCTCGATCCTGCTGTTCCATTTGGTGGCGTGAAATCCTCTGGGATGGGGCGTGAATTTGGCAGTGCATTCATTGAACACTATACGGAATTGAAGTCGGTCATCATGCGCTATTAATTTATATTGATAGGGCGCCATCCGGCCTTTGGCTGCTGTGGCGCTTTTTATCTTTCAGCAAACCCTCCTGTCATCAGAATGTCGTCATAGGTTCAAATAGCTGTCATATAACATATCTATTATCCGGGCAACTCAACATGATGATTTTTCATCTTTTACCCAATGGATTTTAAGGTAAGCCAGCAAGGCTACACTTGAAAGACGGCGGGTATATTTATCTGACTGCAAGGAAAAACCTATGTCGCGTAATTATGAAAAAAAGCTGCTTGCTGCTGCCATTACTGTATTGATGTCAGGAGCTGCTATGCCTGCATGGGCAGCTAGCAATTCAAATCACATTATGGCGCAACAGCGCGCAGCGCAAGGTAATATGACTGCATTTGGTGGTGCCCGCCGTTTGACTCAAGATCAAACTGAGGCACTTAAGGCGGCCCTGAGTAACAACAAAGCGAAGAATGTGATTTTGTTTATCGGCGATGGCATGGGGGACTCTGAGATTACCATTGCGCGTAATTATGCAGAAGGCGCTGGTGGATTCTTTAAAGGGATCGACGCTTTGCCATTTACCGGACAATATACTCACTACTCGCTGGATAAGAAAACACAAAAACCCAACTATGTAACAGATTCAGCGGCGTCTGCTACCGCCTGGACAACAGGAGTGAAAACCTATAACGGGGCATTAGGCATTGATGTTTTTGGTAACGCTCACTTATCCCTTTTGGAATTAGCCAAAAAGAACGGTAAAGCAACGGGAAATGTGACGACGTCTGAAATTCAGGATGCAACTCCAGCGGCCCTGTATGCACATATCACAAACCGTAAATGCTATGGCCCAGAAGAAACATCAAAAAAATGTCCCACTGATGCGTTAGAAAATGGCGGTAAAGGCTCCATCACTGAGCAATTACTGGCAGCACGCGCTGATGTAACTTTGGGGGGCGGGGCGAAATCATTTACCCAACAATCAGTATCCGGCATCAATAAAGGAAAAACATTACAACAACAGGCATTGAGTCAGGGATATCAATGGGTAACCGATGCTCAGTCGTTAGCTGCCGTCAAAGAAGCCAATCAACAAAAGCCCTTGTTAGGTTTGTTCCATGACGGAAATATGGATGTCGCTTGGGCAGGACCAAAGGCGGTTTATCACGGTAATATCAATGAAAAGCCTGTGAAGTGCGACGTAAATTCTAAATTAGATTCTAACGCCCCGACTTTGCAACAAATGACAGAAAAAGCGATTGATTTACTGAAAGAAAATAAAAATGGCTTTTTCCTGCAAGTCGAAAGCGCTTCGATTGATAAACAGGATCATAATGCCAATCCTTGTGCGCAAATTGGTGAAACTGTCGCTTTAGATAAGGCGGTACAAGTGGGGCTTAAATTTGCGAAAGAACAGGGTGATACGTTAGTGATTGTGACTGCTGATCATGCGCATTCCAGCCAGATCATTGAGCCTGGTGCAAAATCGCCGGGTTTGACGCGTTCATTGATTACTAAAGACGGGGCTGTCATGACAGTAAACTACGGGAATTCGGAAGGAGATAGCCAGGAACATACAGGGGCACAGTTACGGGTTGCTGCTTATGGCCCACATGCTGCCAATGTTGTTGGACTAACCGATCAGACGGATCTCTATTTTACCTTACGTGATGCGATGGACTTGAAATAATTGTTATTACCGTTATGTTGGGATATTTTTGAAACAACTTATTGTTTGATAAGAGATTTGAACAATAAGGGCAGGGGCATAAAACAGAAAAGCAAAGAAAGATAAAGAGAAGGAAAATGGAACAGTGGTGCGAAGGGGGGGACTTGAACCCCCACGTCCGTAAGGACACTAACACCTGAAGCTAGCGCGTCTACCAATTCCGCCACCCTCGCAGGTACTGCCATTTATCCCATTTGTTTAACCGATAGTCATCTGATTTGGTGCGAAGGGGGGGACTTGAACCCCCACGTCCGTAAGAACACTAACACCTGAAGCTAGCGCGTCTACCAATTCCGCCACCCTCGCATATTCAGACACTATTACTTAAACGAATAGCATGGAGGCGCATTCTAGAGATTTTATGGCTGGCGTCAATCATTATTTAGTGGAAAAAAGAGTGATTGGTGTAAAAAACAGCATATTGATGTTTTGGTGAAATTGCCTGCTCGTTAAGCTGGAGCAGGCAAAACGGGGAGCGAGTTTAAAGCTTAAGCTACTTCTTTGTTGCTTGATACACTTTGAATTTGCCTGTTTGTGCAAGAACTTCATGTTTGCCAAAGGCACTATCTAACAGCGCAGGATAAGGTAAGAAAGCGTTTGCAACGATCCGCAACTTACCTCCCGGTTTCAGATAGTTTGGTGCCATACGGATCATATCGTCAGCCGCTGCCAAATTAGTTTTCAAGCCATCATGGAATGGTGGATTAGAAATGATCCAGTCGAATTTTTCTTCAATGGCAGAATATACATTGCTGGTGACGACATTGCCTTCCAACTTATTGGCTTTCAGCGTTGCTTTACTGGATGTGATTGCGGCAGCATTGACATCACTTAATGTCAACGCCAAATCAGGGTTTTTCTTACCCAGTACGGTTGCCAGTACGCCTGAGCCACAGGCCATATCCAACAGACTACCGGAGATGGGAGCATCAAAAGTCGAAAGCAGCAGACGACTGCCTACATCCAGATCATCCTGGCTAAACACGCCGGGCAGTGTATTAACAATGACATCGCCCACTTGATAGCTGTTCCACCAGTTATTTTGATCAAACTGAACCTGATTTTTCAATTGACCATAAAACAGACTGCAACGGCGGGCAGTATCAATTTTATGGAAAGGAGCTATACCTTCCATCAACTTATCAACGCTACGCACGCCACTGCGGTTTTCCCCCACAATGAAAATATCAGTGTTGGGAGACAGAACGGAAAACAGATTACGTAGCTGAAAACGTGCTTCATGCTTGCTTTTTGGCCAGTAATAAATCAGCGTATCACACTCTTTGATAAATGTGCTGTCTGCCACAAGGCCAAAGTAAGCATTGTCACCGAGTTGACGAATCAGGGATTGCCAATGATGATACTGATTAGTATGCACCCGTACACTTGCAGCTTCGATTTCCGTTGCAAGATTGTCCTGAAGATCACCGGCAAAAAGCAGATGATGGGAGCGGAATTGCTCATGATGGCGCAGGATAACTTCGCTGGCCGGGGTTAATGCTGACATCTATGAATAGCTCCTTATAAATCTTTTATCCAAGTATAAATATCAGTGGGCAGTATTGGAATGCCGTGTTAGTTGGCGCAGAGATAAGCCCTCTGATAATATATTACCCGTTATTTTTTTATGGCAGATGGAATAAAACACGATGACGAAGCGTGACAGATTACTCTCCCAGTTGGGGATCACTCAATGGGTTTTGCGTAGCCCGATGGCCTTGCAAGGTGAATTATCTGTCCTCATCCCTGATTCAACCCGTCTATTGATCATTACCCATGATCATATTGACTTAAGTCATTCATTATTTGCTGATATTTTTACAGCCATGGGGATTGATGCCTCATCGGTATATTGCATCACGACAAAAGATGTTGAGCTACTTTCGGAATCAATCCACTGCCCATACTGGCTGTTGGGGGTTGATATTACCCTATCAATACAAGGGATTTCTTTGAGAAGCCCGGCATTAAATGACTTATCTCTTGATGGGAATGCAAAACGCTCTCTTTGGCAACAAATTTACCATTATGAAGAATATTTCTCTATTAACTCCCGTTGATCTTTCCACAGCATTTCAAATAGAACAGGCCAGCCACGCATTTCCTTGGAGTGAAAAAACGTTTTACTCCAATCAGGGAGAGCGTTATCTCAACTATAAAATAACGTTGAATGACCAGATTATCGGTTTTGCGATAACGCAATATGTGATGGATGAAGCCACGCTATTTAATATCGCCATTGATCCTGAATATCAATCAAGGGGATATGGCAGGGCATTGTTGAACCATCTCATCGATAGATTGCCTGAAAAACAGATAAATACCCTATGGCTTGAGGTACGGCGTTCCAATCAATCCGCTATCCGGTTATATGAAGATCTGGGTTTCAATGAGGTTTCCATCCGTAAGAATTATTACCCGACTGCGACGGGAAAGGAAGATGCCATTATTATGGCGTTGCCATTGTTTGGTGGATTCTCATAAAGGTGGTATTCGTTCGTAGCAGGGCACTGGCTCTATGATTAGTTATGCACCCAGTAAGCGCTTTTGCATCGCCATCAATATCTTTATGAACCGCGATAAAAGCTTATCTATGCCTGGATGAAGGTCTGACTGATAACTATTTCATAGCTTTCACACTCTTGATCTATACTATCGCCCCTTTTGTAACATATAAAAACACCATGGAACGCTTTCTCGAAAACACTATGTATGCCTCGCGCTGGCTGCTTGCACCGGTCTATTTCGGTTTATCATTAGCGCTATTTGCTCTTGCGATTAAATTCTTTCTGGAAATCACGCACATCCTGCCGAATATATTTTCGCTTGCAGAGTCAGACCTGATCCTGACACTGCTTTCTCTGATTGATATGGCCTTAGTGGGTGGGTTATTGGTGATGGTGATGTTTTCAGGTTATGAAAATTTTGTCTCAAGCCTGGATATTCACGAAAGTAAAGAGAAGCTGAGCTGGTTAGGGAAAATGGACGCAACCTCACTCAAAAATAAAGTTGCAGCCTCAATTGTCGCTATTTCCTCCATTCACCTGCTGCGTATCTTTATGGATGCCAAAAATGTACCGGACAATAAACTAATGTGGTATGTCATTATCCACCTTACCTTCGTTTTGTCCGCCTTTGTGATGGGATATCTTGATAAACTCACACGCCACAACCACTAAGCAACCCATCGAGCCAATCATCCTCCCCCTGATGCCAGTTGAATTCAACCGGCTGGCATTACGGGACTCGTCGTTTTGGTAATTCGCTGTGCAGGGTTTCTTTCATGAGCGTCTCAATGCACCTGTCTACAACCATTTCAACCACTTCACTTCTGGTCGTTTCAAGCCGATTAGCCAGACCATCAATTTTTCTGATAACGGACATTCTCAAAGAGAGAGAAATAGGCTTTTTCTTCTCTTTATCAAGGAAAACATGACTGGTGGACTCTTCGGCTTTCAGGCTGAGATGCTGAGCAAGCAGCTCTTCGATCCTTTTCACGTCTTTCTTGGTCAACGCTCCACTATCAACTAATTGATAAGTATTCCCCATTTTGCTAAAACGAATATCAGCACAGTAAAGATCCCTCAATTCCCGCAATGCACGTGTTAGTGTCGGCTCAGAACAACTGAGCTCGCTAATGATCCTAACCTTACTAACCGGTTTGCCATGTGAAAGTAATAAAGTTAACTTGAAATTTCTAAATTGTTTGGGACTGAGCAGCATCTTTTTAATTACCAAGTCAGGGATAACAAAACCCCCTACTGTTAACCACGGGAATAAATTTCAGCATAGCTTCTATCACAGGTAAATCAATAATAAAACAGATTAAAAACCTTAATCCTCTTTTCTCTGGTTTCAGTCTTTATGCTGTCTCAGGCCCGATACCGTAATATTCAGCCCGCTCAAGAATATTGACCGCCCACCGTTGATGAGTAGCAGGTTCACACATCACCCCCTGAGATTTAAAGACAGCTTGGTTTGAGGTGAGAATATTCAATGCGTCAGCATAATCGTGGGAACTGACTCTCATCGCCCGCTGAATACATTCAATCTGTTTTGGATGTATGGCTGTTTTTCCCACTAAACCGTGGGCAATATCCAATGCCAACTCTTTCTCAAGGAGTTCCAAATCATCAATGTGCTCACAAACCGGGGCTGTCAGAGCAAACTTCCGCGCCGCAAAAACGGCAACCAGCATTTTAATGACATATCCCATTGGCCCGTCATACAGTGTGAAATCACGGGAACGTCGTAAGGACATCACATTCATCAGATCGTTGCCACCAATACGCAGGGCAATGATGCGTTCTTTGCAAGGATGATTTTTAAGCGTGTCAGCAAGCTGATTCATTTTCTGGATATCAAAGACTTCTTCAGTCTCCAGTGTCGGCATAATGCAAAGATGCGTTGAACGAATAATATCCCACCAATCGGGCAACGAAGCATGGGTAAATTTGGGCAAGACCAGCCCATCAATGATATTGAGGTTAATGCTGGCGATCAGGTGCTTCGCCATTGTCTTGTTACGCGGACGGATAAAAATCAGAGGGCGATGTTGTTTCTTGTCGGAAAAAAAGGCACCGGAAGAAGCCATATCAGATCCTGCCAATGTTTGCAGAACATGGCTGAGGTTCTCAATAGCCGCAGGGATATCCTGCTCACTGACTGCATCTTCCAGACAAATTACCAGAGAGCGCAACCCAGTGATTTTATTTTGTAACACAATTTCTGCAATATTCTGACGAGTGGCAGGCATATACAGCGTCGCGCCAAGTTGGTATGGAGAAGGGATCAATTTCATTACGCAACCTTTTTAATAATAGTAACGGCGCGATACTGACCTATCAGATCACCAACTTCCGTAATAACAACATCTTTCTGGCGTGCCAGATGAACCAATAACGCAACATCAGGATCATTCCGGGAACGTACAAGTACATGTTCTGGTACGCGCCGCAATACTGCGCGGGTTGCTTCAGCAATGCCGGGTTTGATGCGATTGATGCTGTCAATCTGGTATTTTTCAGCAAGGTCAACAATCACCGCTTTGCTCAATTGCAATAAAGGCGTTTTTTCCTGCGGAAGCCAAACAGCCTCTGGTATCGCATCTAAATCCAATTGATCACAGTAATCAGCCACAGTGTCCACCAGCAAGCGACTGCAATCAAACTCTGTCAGGTGATCACACTGCACACAGCCGTGCACTCCCCCTTCACGCCAAATAGAACGTGATATCAGCCCCGATACCGGTGCTCCCATAATGCCGAAAGGTATCAACCAATCATCGTCACTTGCCGCCAACCACGAACAACCACAGGGATCAGCCAGTACCACCAAGCGAGGCATTCCCGAATAACCAACCCGCCCTGCCAATGATCGCGTCAGTTCTGCGGTAATCGCTCCTTTGCCAGTCCAACCATCGACAAACACCAAACCATCCGTGCCATGTTGTTGTTCAATATACGATAGTGCCGTGCTGTCAATGCCACGATCCCGAATGATACTGATACCATAATGATAAGAACGCTTACCCATTTTCCTGAGTGCCTGATGCAGCATTACCCCCAAAGGGACACCAGCCCTGACCAGGCTGACCAACACAATCGGCGTATCCCCAAAGCGCGATACCAGTGCCTTAGCAAGCATCACCACTTCTGTTGCCAGCCGAACGGCACCCTGTTCGAGTGCTTTATCAAACAGCTCAAGGTGATAAGGGGTTGGCTCCGGTTCCTGACTCAACATATCCGAATAATGGCGCGCACCAGATTGAATCAACTGTTCCTTAACATCGACAGGTGTCATCTCCATTTGGATTGGTTTTAGCAAAAATTGAACATCATCAGAGGCATAACTTCCAGAAAAAGGAGGAAAGTTATTCATTTATTTACAGCTCCAAATAAAGCAGTCATTAATGTATCGGCAAATTGGCTTTGCCGGGGCATACCAAACCAATCGCACATGTGCATGAAACGGTAGTCGCTCAGACTATCTCCTAAGCCAATGACCGGAAAAACCCCTCTCTCAGCACGAAGTCTTTGCAAAAGGTGACGAGTTGCCAGTCCCTTGTCAACACACTTTGGCAGCAAAGTAAGATTGTTATTGTTTTGGTGTATATAAAAGTGTTGGTGGAAATAAAAATGGTTTTCTTTAACCAGGGTTTCAGCCAGCAGATTAAGCTGATTTAACCTGCCATGATCCCGATGTTTAATGATCAGGAAAACAGGTACATCACCATATTCATAATCAAGGCGTGCCCACGCATCCATACCATAAGACGCAATCAGGTGATGACTCAAACGCTCCAACGCCTGCAATTTCTCCCGATATGACATTAACTCCCGCAACATATGTGATTGCCAATGCTCATCAACGACACCTTCTGGGGTGAGAAGCACTGCCCCATGAGAGGCAATGCACCAGGAATTAAAAGGGATCTGTACGCGGCTGAGCTGTTCTGTATTTCTGGCTGTGACGGGAATACATTCTGCATGAGCCAACAGCCAATCAACCAGCATGGATTGTTCTTCCGTCATATAGCTGTGAGGAGAACTTTTTCGATCCAAAGCCCCCACGCGAAAAGTTGAGCTAGCCGACGCACTCTTTATCTTCCGGCGTGACTGAAATAGCGTGTCATCAAGATCGGTCAGCAAGACAGGTTTAATCATAACCAACAATCTCTACAACCGGAGCAATATGGGCAAGCTGTGCCATCAGCGCCTGATCAACCGACGTTCTCGGCGTTTCGAGGCAGAGCAAGATACGATCAAACTTCTGATGAGCGACATTGTAAAGAAAATTCGGGATACCAAGCCCGTAATTATCAGTGAAAGCCATCACAGACTGAATAGCATGACCGCAGGAAATAGGAGAGCGGGTTGTTGAGCCAAACTTGACTGATGCTCCTTCTTGCTCAAGTCGTTCAGCCAGCAGGAACGGCTGCCAGACAAATTCGCTGGAACCCAATACCAACACTTTCTCACCTGCCCTGACATGAATATCGGCACCAATCTCACATTGGCTTTCATCTGATCCCAGACGTCCCCAATTCTGGCGACCGATAATGCCGATTTCTCCCCGGGCGGTAACATTGACTTGAGGCATAACCGGAACCGGAGCGGCTATATCTGCATCCCATTGCCAATGCCCTTCAATCAGGGACACCGTAGAAACCGGTAATGGACTGCGTTGTACAACTGCTTTCCCACTCCAGTCTGTCAACGTTACCGTGACAATATGTTCAATATGCTTAAGCCCTGCCTCACGCAACGCCGCCAATAAATTGAGAAAAGTGTTGCCAGTCGTTGCTTCATCATCAATCAAGACCAAAGTACGTGCAGCTATCACCCGTTGACGTAACCGGCTTTCTGCTGGCCAATAAATCAGATGATCCGTTGCATGACTGTGGTTTTCCTTAAACTCACACAACAAATCACCATCAACAGGATGGCGTGTCGAAGTCAGAAACACGGGGGCATCCACCTTGCTTTTTGTTTCCTGAAACACACCGGCAGCAAGCCCGACCGCCGTTTCCGCCATGCCAATATACAAAACCGGGCCAGGAAGATTGACAGGGAACCGTTCAGACAACTGTCGATAGACCGAACGCATGGTAGATGGACTGACAGGAATATGCCGCCCCAATACCTTACTGACAAACAAAAATGCTCTTTTGGGATTACGGCGTTCAGCGATATCAAACAGTGTTTCCAGAGATGCAAAATCATGAGTTGCCGTTACCGTCAACGTCCCACTGTTCAACTTTTTTTGGTAAATCTGTTTTTGATAAACCTGTTCTTGATAAATACAGGTGTTACTTAATGCTGTCATGTAATGCCTTTTAAAAAAAATTTCAGATCACTTGGGATGGCTGATAAATGCGGTAACTATTTATCTCATAAATCAAATTATCTTTTCGTAAATCAAATTTCGTTGTTCTGACAGAAACAATTGTTAAATTGCCGACAGTCAACGTGGCTATGTGCAGCATCCTTTCTCAATTGGACGGAATATGCGTCGCAGTCTAGAGTTGATAATCACCACATGTCAATCATATTATGATTTTTTATTCCAAAATTTGTTTGACTTTTCCGCACGAAAAAGAAATGATAAAAAATGAAGCTAGATTGTTTTCTATCATGAAGTTAACAACCAGAAATACTGTTTATGGGAATCATAATATGACAGATATCGGCTATCTATTTTTCATATTATGATTTTTTAATGCGTGAAATTACCGTAATTCACCGACAAACAGATATAGAGGTGCCATTAATGGTTTCGTTAAGCAAAAACCAGTCAGTTTCGCTCACCAAACAGAGCGCTTCACTGGCTAAAGTGAATTTTGGTCTGGGATGGGATCCCGTAACCAAGAAAAAAGGCTTTCTGGCGAGTTTATTTGGCAGCAGTGATGAAATTGATCTGGATGCAAGCTGCATCCTGCTTGATAAATCCGGCAATGCCATCGATACCGTGTGGTTCGGTCAGCTAAAATCAAAATGCGGTTCTATCCTCCACACTGGTGACAACCTGACAGGTGAAGGTGATGGGGATGATGAAGTTATCTGTGTCGATTTGGTCAAGTTGCCTGCTAATGTCGAATATCTTGCTTTTACCGTTAACAGCTTCCGTGGCCAAAACTTCAATGATGTTGAAAATGCCTTCTGCCGTGTCATTGACCAAAACGGCAAAGAGCTGGCTCGCTATCAACTGAATGAGCAGGGCTCCCATACCGGCATTATCATCTCCTCCCTGCGCCGCAACGGCGGTCAATGGGATTTCACTGCACATGGTGTTCCCTGCGTTGGGCGTACCATTGATGCGATGTATCCGCAGATCGTTGAGACGGTGATAAGCTAATGAATCTGACGCCTGGGGGTAATGCCCCCGTTGCCAACCAAACACTCACCGTGCGGGTTTTGTCAGGTTCAGCCGTTGATGTCTCTGCTTTCCGTCTGTATTCCGATGGCAAAGTTAAAGGCGATCCCGATATGGTGTTCTACGGTCAGCCCGTCAATGATGACAACTCTATTCGTCTGGCGGGTGGCAACATCAATACCTCATTTTTCGTCAACTTGCCTGCATTAGGTCAGGATGTCCAGAAAGTGGCATTCACCGCAACCTGCGACGGCAACCAAACGATTTCCAGCCTGCGTAGCCTTACCATTCGGGTTGAACTGAACAGCAGCGTAATTTTACAGGGTGATGTTGAAATACAAGGGCGTCCAGAAGCTGCCCTGATTCTCGGTGAACTGTATCGTCGTAATGGTGAGTGGAAATTCCGCTTTATTGCCCAGGGCTTTAACGGCGGCCTCAAGCCTCTGGCGGAGCATTTTGGCGTGGATATCATTGATGATGGCGCACCAACTTCCACACCTGCATCCACAACACCCGCACCTACTAACGTTAATTTGAGCAAGGTTTCTCTGACCAAAGAAAAACCAGCTATCAGCCTGAGTAAACGCGATAACTTCGGTGAAATTCGCGTTAACCTGAACTGGAACCAAACTCCCTCTGCTTCAAAAGGCATACTGCAAGGTATGTTTGGTTCAAACAAAAACGTAGACCTTGATCTCGGTGCGTTTATCCGGCTGCAAAATGGATATAAAGACGTTGTACAGGCATTGGGGAATCGCTTTGGTGATTACCGCTATGAACCCTACGTAGAATTACAGGGCGATGATCGCACCGGTAATGTAGCTGGCGGTGAATGGCTTCATATCAATGGCCTTGAGTGGAAAAACATCAGCGAAGTTTTAATCTACGCCTTTATCTACGAAGGTGCGCCAAGCTGGGACAAAACCGACGGTGTTGTCACGATCTATGTCCCTGATCAACCGCCAATTGAAACGCGTATGACAGAAGGCTACAACCACAAAAACATGTGTGCCATTGCCCGCCTTGTCAACGAAAACGGCTCCATCAAAGTAGAACGTATCAATCAATACTTCAACGGGCATCAAGAGATGGACAGAGCGTTGGGATGGGGCTTTAGCTGGGAATCCGGCAGAAAATAATGCTTTGGATTTTTAAATAACACGATCACTTATTACATAAGAGTTTTATACAAATGGAGGGGCTTATGTCCTTTTTAAACAAAATCAAATCAGCGTTCAACGCAGGACGTGACGAACTGACTAACCAGGTTAGCCGCTTCAAGAACAGAAAATTCATGGAAGGCACGGTGGCAGTATGTGCGCACGTTGCAATGGCAAGCGACGGTGTCAGTGCAGAAGAAAAGCAAAAAATGATCGGGTTCATTAAAAACTCCCCCGAACTGAAAGTCTTCGATACCGCTGAAATTATCGAATTCTTTAACAAACTGGTCAGCAGCTATGAATTTGATGCTGACATTGGTAAAGGTGAAGCCATGAAATTCATTATAGCGCTGAAGCAACAACCGGAAGCGGCACAGCTTGCTTTACGTGTAGGGATCGCCGTCGCCAAAAGTGATGGTGACTTCGACAATAACGAAAAGAATGCTGCCCGTGAAATTTGCACAGCCCTTGGCTTTACACCGGCTGATTTCGAACTGTAATTACAGATAATTTAAGAGGCTTACTTCATGGTATCCACGCACATTGGTTTTCCGATGGAAACCGTTGCTGTATTTATTATTCTGTCGGTTGGTGCGCTCTTTATCGACCTCTTTATGCATCGTCATGATAAGCCGGTTTCGCTGCGCAGTGCCGCTCTTTGGTCTATTTTTTGGATCGCAATTGCATTTGTTTTCGCGGGATTCCTGTATGTGCATCACGGAGCAGAAACAGCCAGCCTGTTTGTGACCGGTTACGCACTGGAAAAAGTGCTTTCTGTCGATAACCTGTTTGTCATCATGGCGATTTTCTCCTGGTTCGCTGTTCCCGACCGCTATCGTCACCGTGTCCTGTATTGGGGAATTATTGGTGCCATCGTCTTCCGTGGTATTTTCGTTGCCATCGGAACGAGCCTGTTGGCACTTGGGCCGTGGGTTGAGATAGTGTTTGCTGTCATTGTGGGCTGGACAGCCGTTATGATGCTGAAAAGCGGCGATGATGATGATGAAATCGAAGACTATTCACAGCACCTTGCCTACCGTCTGGTGAAGCGTTTCTTCCCGATTTGGCCGAAACTGCGCGGTCATGCTTTTATGCTGAACCAGAAGGAAGTAGATGCGGAACTGGCTAAACCGGAAAATGCCGATGTGAAAATGGGCCGTACTGGTAAAGCAGCGCTTTATGCTACGCCATTGATGCTGTGTTTAGCAGTGGTTGAGCTGTCTGATGTCATGTTCGCCTTTGACTCTGTACCTGCGGTTATTGCAGTCAGCCGGGAACCTTTAATTGTGTACAGTGCCATGATGTTTGCTATCTTGGGTCTGCGGACGCTCTACTTTGTGCTTGAAGCATTGAAAAAGTATCTGGTGCATTTGGAAAAGGCAGTCATCGTTTTGCTGTTCTTCATCGCCATTAAATTGGGACTGAATGCCTCTGAGCACATTTTCCACCACGGTTATTCAATTTCGGCAACGACTAGCCTGCTTGTGGTAATCGGGGTACTGGCAGCCGGTATTCTTGCCAGCCTGCTATTCCCACAAAAAGAAAGCGCAAGCTAAATCCGGTGAGTTAAAAAACTATCGGGTATAACCAATTAATACAAACGTAAAACGTAATAGTAATAAATGAGGAAATAATAATGGGTGTATCTCTTTCTAAAGGCGGTAACGTTTCTCTGAGCAAAGAAGCGCCAAGCATGAAAAACGTTCTGATCGGTCTCGGTTGGGATGCTCGTGCAACTGACGGACAAGACTTTGACCTCGACGCATCAGCTTTCCTGCTGGCAGCGAACGGTAAAGTACGCGGTGATGCAGATTTCATTTTCTACAACAACCTGAAATCGGCTGACGGCTCCATTATGCACACTGGCGACAACCGTACCGGTGAAGGGGATGGCGATGACGAATCACTGAAAATCAAACTGGATCAAATTCCTGCTGACGTAGATAAAGTTGTATTTGTGGTAACTATCCACGATGCACAAACCCGTCGCCAGAGCTTTGGTCAGGTTTCCGGTGCCTTCATCCGTCTGGTTAACGATGACACTCAAGTTGAAGTAGCTCGTTATGACCTGACTGAAGATGCTTCTACTGAAACTGCAATGCTGTTCGGTGAACTGTATCGTCACAATGCAGAATGGAAGTTCCGCGCAGTAGGTCAGGGTTACGCTGGTGGTCTGGCTTCTGTTTGTGCTCAGTACGGCATTAACGCTGCCTAATTTAGGCATTAATTGATATAAAACTTCAGTGTGAAGAGTAAAATCAGCACACTGAGATTAAAAGCCCTGCTTAGATGATATCGGCAGGGTTTTTTATTTTCTAAACTTCAAACAGGTTATATAACTTAGAGCCTATCCAAATAGGCTCTAAGAATAGAATTCATGGGTTAACATTTAGTACCAAACTGTTAACCCAGGATGATTAAACTTAGTTTGAATATTATTTTGGTTTATTACTCCAACATCAATGGTGGTTTTAATTTATACAGCTTTCGATGTCGAGCAATTTAAATTTTTGTTAAACGAGATAGCAAAAAAGGAATATTTTGATAAGGAAAAAACAAAGTGTGAGGTTCGGATAGAAGGGGGATTTTTTAAGCTTGAATCAAAGAGTTATTTTGGTTCTTGCGAAAGACGTGAAGATAAATAGTGTTGAAAAAGTGGGAAAATTTATTGGTTAACAGTTTGGTACTAATTGTCGACAATTTTCGTTTCCCTCTTTCTTGCCATATCGTCTCGAAGCGGCCTGCATTACTCGCGGTGTAGCGGACTGTATGGCGAATGTTTCGATGGCCTAAATAGTCCTGAATCAAGCGGGTATCCACACCATTGTCCGCCAGCGCATAGCCGCAAGAATGTCGTAACATGTGCGGATTCGCGCAAACCGCTAAATTAGCCTTTAAACTGGTTTGCCGGATGATCTTATAGAACTGTTGGCGTGACATGCGCGCCCCGGTTCGTGACAAGAATAACCAATCACTTTGATCACTGTTTTTATAGCGCTGACGCAGTGAAAGCCATTTCCGTATTAATTGAATTTCCCGCGCTACCATTGGATGGATCGTGGAAAAACCGTTCTTTAATCGTTGTACCCGTAGTTTTTTGCCCTCCAAATCGATATCAGACAGTTTCAAACCCAGTAATTCAGACACCCGGAAACCGTGGATAAAACCCATAAATATCATGCAGATGTTGCGATCTGCGTGAGGGTGTTTTTCCAATTCCTTTAGCAATACTTCAATTTCCGAGTGGGTTAAATATTTACGCTTTAACATGATGTTTGACACAGTATTCGACTCCCTATGATTATCAAAGATGCCTACTATGATTGTTGCTGATTATTCACAGACTGCAATATTAAGCATCATTAATAAATAAAACGCCAAATAAAACGGCTTCCTGACTCGTTGGATTTCCAACCTTGGGGAAGCCGTTTTTTAAGCGAATACTGTCAAGAATGACGGTATATTATTTGACAATCTTTGCGTGCATTTCCTGTACAGAAATAACTTGTTCAGTAGGATCTGCGCTCAGTGCCATGGTAGTTGCAAAGCCACCGTTCAGGGTTGTGTCATAGTGCACTTTATATTGCAGTGCGCTACGACGCAGCAGTTTTGAATCTTCAATTGCCTGACGGCCTGCGGTGGTATTGACGATATAGTCATATTCACCGTTTTTGATTCTGTCCTGAATATGTGGGCGTCCTTCGTGAACTTTATTGACTAAACGTGGGTTGATCCCTGCTTCACCTAAGACGACTGCCGTACCGTGAGTCGCATCCAGTTCAAAACCATGTTTAAGCAACTTAGCCGCCAAATCGACCACACGTTCTTTATCACCTTCACGTACTGACAACAATGCACGGCCTTTTTTGCGCATGGTGGAGTTACTGCCCAACATGGCTTTTGAGAAGGCTTCCGCAAAGGTACGGCCTACGCCCATGACTTCACCCGTAGAACGCATTTCTGGCCCCAGGATTGGGTCAACGCCCGGGAATTTATTAAATGGCAGAACCACTTCTTTTACGGAGTAGTAAGGTGGAATGATTTCTTCAATTGCACCTTGCTCAAGCAGGGATTGACCTGCCATGACGCGTGCCGCGACTTTTGCCAGCGGCAAACCTGTCGCTTTGGAAACGAATGGCACGGTACGCGCTGCACGTGGGTTGACTTCAATCAGGTAAACTTCGTTGTTTTTCACCGCAAACTGAACATTCATCAGGCCACGGACACGCAGTTCAAAGGCCAGTTTTTCAACTTGCTGGCGCATAACATCCTGAATTTCTTTGCTTAAAGTATAAGCTGGCAAAGAACATGCAGAATCACCAGAGTGAACACCTGCTTGTTCGATGTGTTCCATGATGCCGCCGATCAGAACGCGCTCACCATCACAGATGGCATCTACGTCTACTTCAACTGCGTCATCCAGAAAGCGATCCAGCAGGACGGGTGCATCATTGGATACGCTAACCGCAGTCTGGAAGTAACGGCGCAGGTCAGATTCGTCATACACGATTTCCATTGCGCGTCCGCCCAATACATAAGATGGACGAACAACCAGTGGATAACCCAGTGCATTACCTTTCTCAACCGCTTGTTCGATAGTTGTAACTGTGGCGTTCGCGGGTTGTTTCAGGCCAAGGCGATTAACGGCCTGCTGGAAACGTTCACGATCTTCTGCGCGGTCAATGGCATCAGGGCTGGTGCCGATAATAGGTACACCTGCGGCTTCCAGCTCACGTGCCAGTTTCAGTGGCGTCTGGCCGCCATACTGAACGATCACGCCTTTTGGCTGTTCAACACGTACAATTTCCAGTACGTCTTCCAGTGTCACCGGTTCAAAATAGAGACGATCTGACGTATCGTAATCGGTGGAAACCGTTTCAGGGTTACAGTTCACCATGATAGTTTCATAACCGTCTTCACGCAGGGCCAGTGAAGCATGGACACAGCAGTAATCGAATTCAATGCCTTGTCCGATACGGTTCGGGCCACCACCCAATACTATGATTTTTGGCTTATCGCTGTTCGGATTCGCTTCACATTCGTCTTCGTATGTGGAGTACATGTAAGCGGTATCGGTGGCGAATTCTGCTGCACAAGTATCAACACGCTTGTACACGGGGTACAGGTTATAGTCATGACGCAATTTGCGGATCTCTTTATCAGAGATACCTACCAGTTTCGCCAAATGTGCATCGGCAAAACCTTTGCGTTTGAGCTGACGCAGGAAATCAAAAGTCAGGCTGTTAACGCCTTGTTCTGCAACTTGTTCTTCCAGACGGATCAATTCTTCAATCTGAACCAGGAACCAGCGATCAATGTTGGTCAGGTTGAAGATACCATCAACAGACATGCCAGCGCGGAATGCGTCTGCGACATACCAAATACGCTCAGCGCCTGCATTTTTCAGCTCGCTGCGAATTTTGGTCAGAGATTGTGGATCATCCAGATTGACTTTAGGATCGAATCCGGTCACACCGACTTCCAGACCGCGCAGGGCTTTCTGCAAAGACTCCTGGAATGTACGACCAATCGCCATCACTTCACCAACAGATTTCATCTGAGTGGTCAGACGATCATTGCTGCCAGCAAATTTCTCGAAGTTGAAGCGAGGAATTTTCGTCACAACATAGTCAATGGAAGGTTCGAAAGATGCCGGAGTGCGTCCGCCCGTGATGTCATTCATCAGCTCATCAAGGGTATAGCCCACCGCCAGTTTTGCTGCGATTTTCGCAATTGGGAAACCTGTTGCCTTGGAGGCCAGCGCCGAAGAACGGGATACGCGGGGGTTCATTTCAATGACGATCAAACGACCATTTTTCGGATTCACCGCAAATTGTACGTTTGAACCCCCGGTTTCTACACCGATTTCACGTAAGACTGCCATCGATGCGTTACGCATGATTTGGTATTCTTTGTCGGTCAGTGTTTGTGCAGGTGCAACGGTGATGGAGTCACCGGTATGGATGCCCATTGGGTCGAAGTTTTCAATGGAGCAGACGATGATGCAGTTATCGTTTTTATCACGCACCACTTCCATTTCATACTCTTTCCAGCCAATCAGGGATTCATCGATCAGCAGTTCATTGGTTGGAGAGAGATCTAAACCACGTTCACAAATTTCTTCAAATTCTTCGCGGTTGTAGGCAATACCGCCGCCAGTTCCGCCCATGGTGAAAGAAGGGCGGATAATACAAGGGAAGCCAACCTCTTCAGCTACCGCCAACGCTTCTTCCATGGTGTGAGCAATACCAGAACGTGCTGTGTCCAAGCCGATTTTTTTCATCGCCTTGTCAAAACGCTGGCGATCTTCGGCCTTATCAATTGCATCCGCAGTTGCACCAATCATGGTGACGCCGAATTCGTTCAGAACTCCCTGACGTTCCAGTTCCAATGCGCAGTTCAGGGCAGTTTGTCCACCCATCGTTGGCAAAATTGCATCTGGGCGCTCTTTTTCAATGATTTTGCGTACAACTTCCCAGTGGATTGGCTCGATGTAAGTTGCATCCGCCATTTCCGGGTCGGTCATAATGGTTGCAGGGTTAGAGTTCACCAGAATGACGCGATAGCCTTCTTCCCTTAGCGCCTTACACGCCTGCGCACCGGAGTAATCAAACTCACAAGCCTGACCGATAACAATCGGGCCAGCACCTAAAATCAGAATACTTTTAATATCAGTACGTTTTGCCATTTTTTCTTTTTCTCCTGATTATTTAGTGCTCTGAACGTTGGTTTGGCGATGTTGATCAATTAACTCGATAAAGTGATCGAACAGTGAAGCGGCTTCATGCGGGCCAGGGCTGGCTTCAGGGTGCCCCTGAAAACTGAATGCTGGCTTATCAGTACGGTGAATGCCTTGCAATGTGCCATCAAAGAGAGACTTGTGGGTTACGCGCAGATTGGCTGGTAATGAGTCTTCATCAACAGCAAAGCCGTGGTTTTGCGCCGTGATCATGACGACATCACGATCCAGATCTTTAACCGGATGGTTGCCACCGTGATGACCAAATTTCATTTTCACGGTTTTTGCACCACTGGCCAGTGCCAGTAATTGGTGCCCTAAGCAAATGCCAAATACAGGAATTTCGGTATTCAGGAAAGTTTTGATTGCTTCAATAGCATAATCACATGGCTCTGGATCGCCGGGACCATTGGACAGGAAAATGCCATCTGGCGCCATTTTCAGTACTTCATCAGCAGAAGTTTTTGCCGGAACGACAGTAACGCGGCAACCGCGATCGACCAGCATACGCAGGATGTTGCGCTTAACACCAAAATCGTAGGCCACGATGTGGTAAGGTAATTCTTGTTCTTTGCGCGCTTCAGGCAAGCCACCTTCAAGTGTCCAGCTTCCTTGTATCCATTGATAGGATTGTGCTGTTGTAACCTCTTTTGCTAAATCCATGCCTTTCAAGCCGGGGAATGCTTTTGCTTTTTCCAGTGCAACTTGGGCATCTGCCTCATTACCCGCGATGATACAGCCGTTCTGCGCCCCTTTTTCTCTCAATAGACGGGTCAGTTTGCGTGTATCAATATCAGCGATGGCTACAATATTGTGACGTTTCAGGTAATCAGACAGATTCTCTTCACTGCGGAAGTTGCTAGTTACTAAGGGTAAATCGCGAATGACTAAGCCTTGGGCTTGAATGGCGGGGGATTCTTCATCAGCGGCATTGATGCCGACATTACCAATATGAGGATAAGTGAGAGTAACAATTTGGCGGGAATAGGAAGGGTCGGTAAGTATTTCTTGATATCCGGTCATTGAGGTATTGAAGACCACTTCTCCAACAGCCACACCTTCTGCACCAATGGCGCGACCGTGAAATTGGGTTCCATCTTCTAGAACCAATATAGCTGACTTAATCAAAACGCCCTCCAGAATGAATAATAAATCGCATCCACTGCATATTAATTCAGAATTAATCCTTAAAATCAATGCCAATCATGATTTTTATCAAAATTTTGGCAAATTGCGCGCATTCTAATGATGAGAGGGGGGCTTGTCTATAAAAAATGGCATTTTTATTGTTTTTTTTACAACTCTTAGCCTTACATTGAGCCAATATGGCTGAAAAGCATAAGGAAAGAGGGGGAGATATTCGATTAGTACGAGAGAAAACTGAAAAACAGGAAAAAAGTGTGACTTTTTCCACGTTGATGGAAGAAAGGCAACAAAAAGGTAAATTATAACTATGAAAACATAGGATAAGGTTTGTTTTTATATAAAATTATTCTTTACTTGTAATTACGTAATTTTATGGAAAATAATCACGTAATTACAGTAGGTTATAGATTTTTTTATATTAAATATTTTCGAGATTAAGTACGTCTTTCATGTTATAAAGCCCGGAATTTTTACCTTTTATCCATATTGCTGCCTTAATTGCACCATTAGCGAAAGTCATGCGGCTTGAAGCCCTGTGACTTATCTCTACACGCTCACCAATATCTGCAAAAATTGCAGTATGCTCTCCAACAATATCTCCTGCTCGTAGGGTGGCAAACCCAATGCTTTTCGGATCTCGCTCTCCGGTATAGCCTTCGCGGGCATAGACTGCACAGGTTTTAAGATCCCGGCCTAACGTATTGGCGATAGATTCTCCCATTGCGAGTGCTGTTCCTGACGGGGCATCCACTTTATGGCGATGGTGAGCTTCAATAATTTCGATATCCGCATATTCCCCCATAACCGTGGCAGCTTTTTCCAGCAATTTCAGTACCAAATTAACTCCAACACTAAAATTAGCAGCAAAAACAATCGGGATTTCACGGGAGGCTTCTTCAATGGCATGCTTACCGGCATCATCAAAGCCGGTTGTGCCAATGATCATTGACTTGCGGTACTGCCGACAAATAGCGAGGTACATTAATGTGCCTTCAGGACGGGTAAAATCGACCAGTACATCAAACTGCTCAATGACGTGATGCAGATCGTCACTAATCGCAATTCCATTCTTACCGATACCCGCTAATTCTCCGGCATCGCTTCCCACTAAAGAGGAACCGGAACGTTCCAATGCTGCGCCAAGTGTAACACCATCCAGTTGTTGAACAGCCTGAATAAGGTTGCGTCCCATGCGACCACCTGCACCTACGATAGCCACGCGAATATCTGTATCAGCCATAAAACCCTCTCTGTAAATCGTTTTTAATTGGGGGTGACAAAGAAAATTGTTTTACAGCTTAACTGTCAGGAGACGGTTGTGCCAGACTTAGATAAAGGTCATTAGAAAAACAGCGATCAGACAGTCAGTTATAAAAAATACTGAACAGCAGATACCGTGCTACATGGCGTTATTTCTCTGAGTAGATAATCAGAATGACAAGGAGCATGGTAATCAGAATTAAATTGCTGTAAAAAAAGTGCTACCTTGGGGCTATTTTCTCACTTAATATAGTTGAGTCGTTATCGAGAATATATTTCTATTCATATTATTAATTAAACAATTTAAGCGAAAATATTATGTTTATTAATGTAATAAAAGGATAGATAGAAACTCATTGTAAAAATGGCGTTATATTTTTAGATTTTTATTTGGTGATTAAATAATTTTATTCATTGGAGATAACATTATGTTCAGATCAAAATCTTTTAATATTCATCAACCTTTAGCATCTGGCTCTTTAATCCGGGCTCAATCTTTTTCGGGGAAGTGGCCAAGCTCAGTTAATATAAGAGCATCCATAACCGTTAACGAAGTTAGTCCAGAAGAAGCATTAAGTGCAGTGACAAGAGTAAGAACAGACATGAATAATAATGGCTGGGGATGTCTTGTTGATTCAGAAAGTTGTGATGATGAGCAAAAAAAATGGAATAGCCGGTTTACTAAGGCGTGTGGAGTATTGGGGAGTATATTACTTAATGCAACACTACGTACAAAAGAATCGGGAGTGTCATTTTTTGTTGCTTATTTCAGGGGGATTCCTATAGGGGGGTTGCAGCTTTCCCCGGGAGATAATTACGTCCCTGCTTTTCCTAAAGTTATTTATTTAGCAACTCATTGCGGTATTCGAGGTTGTGGGGTTTTACTGATTGAACAGGCAGTAAATAAATCACAAAAATGGGGGAAGAAGGGTAATCTACAACTTGATCCATTACGTGAAGCTATACGGGCATATTTGGATATGGGATTTGTTGAGATAGAATCTCACATGGAATTACATCCTGAGAGAAATGACAAATGGATATATAATGAGGCAACTAAGACTTATAGATATATGTTTAGCTAAATTTCAGACAGAGTACTCAAGACATCGTAATGTATTCGGATTTTTGTGGGAGATCGGGTCGGGATTAATTTCTTATCCTTCCCAACCCATCTTCCAACCTGAAAAAGCCGAGTTTGAATTTGCTTAATTTTGAAAGCGTTGGGCTTAAGTTAATTAACCTCTTTCACTTCAACTCGTAACTCTTTTGGTACTTCGAAAACGATGTTTTCTTCTCGCCCATGCAATTCATTAACTGTTTCTGCACCAAAAGTTTTCAGGCGTTCAATAACTTGCTGCACCAAAATATCCGGTGCTGATGCCCCCGCTGTTACACCTACTGCGTTCGCGCCGTTAATCCATTCTTCTTTGATATCATCTGCGGAATCAATCAAATAAGCGGGCTTTCCTACACGTTGTGCCAGTTCAGCCAGCCGATTTGAATTTGATGAGTTTTTAGAACCAACGACTAAAACGATATCAGAACCTGACGCTAAATCACGGACAGCTTCCTGACGGTTAGTTGTGGCATAGCAGATATCATCTTTGCGTGGGCCGACGATATTGGGGAACCTTGCGTTAAGGGCATCAATTACTTCTGATGTGTCATCAACAGAAAGTGTTGTTTGTGTCATAAAGCAGAGGTTGTTTTCATCTTTAACTTGCAGTTTCCACACATCTTCCGGCGATTCTACAAGATACATGCCACCTTTAGGGCTATTGTATTGCCCCATTGTGCCTTCCACTTCAGGATGGCCGGCATGTCCGATCAAAATCGCTTCTTTACCTTTGCGACTCGCCCTTGCCACTTCCATATGGACTTTAGTGACCAGCGGACAGGTCGCATCAAACAGCATGGTCAGATTACGGGAGCGGGCTTCTGCACGAATGGCTTGGGAAACACCATGTGCAGAGAAGATCAGAATAGCACCATCAGGGACTTCTGATATTTCCTCAATAAAAATAGCGCCACGATTTCTAAGATTGTCAACCACATAGCGGTTATGTACCACTTCATGACGGACATAAATGGGAGCACCGTATAATTCCAGTGCTCGCTCTACGATGCTGATGGCACGATCAACACCAGCGCAGAAACCACGTGGGTTAGCCAGCAATATTTGCATGGGTTTCCTCCAACTGAGGGTCAATTTCCAACACTTCAATATCAAAAGTGATGTTTTGTTCAGCCAGTGGATGATTAAAATCAACAGTGATAGAACCTTCGGCGACTTCTTTGATAAGCCCTGGCATTTCACTACCGTTTATGGCGGTAAATAACATGATAGTTCCTACTTCAGGGGTACCCGCGTCGGAAAAATCACGGGGAGTGAAATATTGGACTAAATCAGGATTGTGTTTGCCGAAAATGGTTTCCCCCGCCAGCGTGAACTGATGTTTATCGCCAACGGCTAAACCGAGAAGTTGCTGTTCCAATGAGGATGAGAGGCTACCATCACCGAGACGGAATAATGCGGGCTTACCCTGACTATAAGTCGAGTCTGCCGTTGAGCCATCATCCAGCTTTAGAGTGAAGTGTAATAAAACTGCACTGTGCGCTTGCACCTGCGTTGACATGTTGCTCAAACCTTTTACTTAAAAATGATTGCAAGTATACCGTTATCGGGTATGGATGAAATTTATCAGCCCCAGTTTAGTTCACTGGGGCTGGTTTATTATCATTTTTTCAATGACTGTTTTTTCATGACTATATTTTTAACAGATTATGTTTTTGGTGCTGCTTTTTTGTCATTCGGACTGATAAAGCTCTCGATGATAATGAGAGCTGCACCGATGCAGATTGCGGAATCTGCAATGTTAAAGGTAGGCCAGTGCCATTCTCCGACGTAAAAATCGATGAAATCGACAACAAAGCCATGCACCAGCCGATCGAACAAATTTCCCAATGCCCCACCAATCACTAAAGCGTAGGCAATATTGCTCAGTTTTTGCTTAGCACTGGAGCGATACATCATCACGAGCAGGACTGCCGTGATAGCAATGGCTATCAATGCAAAAAACCAACGCTGCCAGCCGCCTTTGTCAGCCAGAAAGCTGAACGCAGCCCCCAAATTCTGAGCATAAGTCAGATTGAAATAAGGTATCAATGGCATGGATTCGTACAAAGTGAAGTTTTGCAACACGAAGTACTTGCTTCCCAAATCCAGTATCAATACCACGACAACCAGCCAAAGCCAACGGAGTCCCGTGGAACAAATGGGTTTATTCATTAGGCAAATTTACGCTCTTCACCGTTACCGACAACGTTAGTCACACAGCGGCCGCAAAGTTCTGCATGTTCCGCCACCAAGCCCACATCTTGAGTATAGTGCCAGCAACGAGGGCACTTTTCTCCATCCGCTTTGCGGAAGGCCACTTTAAGGCCGGCAAGCTCGCTTTGCTGCGCATCATCACCTGCGGCTGTATAGGCCGCAACTTCCGCCTGAGAAGTCAGCAGGACAAAACGCAATTCGTCGGACAACTTGTTGAGTTTTGCTGCCAGAGTTTCATCTGCATAGAGCGTGACAGCCGCTTCCAGTGAACTGCGGATATGTTTGTCAGTACGAGCCTGTTCCAGAACTTTGTTGACTTCACCACGTACAGCCAGCAGATCAGCCCAGAAAGTATCGTCCATATTTTCGCCGTTTGCCAGACCAAATAACCCGTCATACCACTCTTCAGTGAAGACATATTGAGCACGTTTGCCCGGCAGTTCATTCCAGATTTCATCAGCAGTGAACGATAGGATTGGAGCCATCCAGCGAACCAATGCTTCTGCGATATGGAATAATGCAGTCTGACAACTACGACGAGCAAGACTGTCGCTTTTCGCGGTGTATTGGCGATCTTTAATGATATCCAGATAGAACGAGCCCATTTCCACGGAGCAGAACTGCATTAAGCGCTGAACTACGGAGTGGAAATCATATTCGTCATAGTATTTGAGGATATCAGCCTGAGCCGCCTGAGCGCGACCTACCGCCCAGCGATCCAGAGTAACCATATCTTCTGGTTTCACCTTATGTTGTTCTGGGTTGAAACCGTTCAGGTTTGCCAGCAGGAAGCGAGCCGTGTTACGGATACGGCGGTAAGCATCAGCAGAGCGTTTCAGGATCTCGTCAGAAACTGCGATTTCACTGGTATAATCGGTGGCTGCTACCCACAAACGCAGAATATCTGCGCCCAGTTTGTTCATTACGTCTTGTGGGCTGACAGTATTGCCGATGGATTTGGACATCTTACGTCCTTGCTCATCAACGGTGAAGCCGTGAGTCAGCACTTGACGGTAAGGTGCTTTGCCTTTGATTGCGGTAGACAGCATCAGTGAAGACATGAACCAGCCCCGGTGTTGGTCAGAGCCTTCCAGATAGATATCGGCTGAATTGCCGTTGAATTCTGGGCGCGCATCAACAACGGAGGAGTGGGTGCTTCCTGAGTCAAACCAAACATCCAGTGTATCTGGAGCCTTGGTGTAATCAGCCGCTTCACCGCCTAGCAATTCTGTTGCGTCCAGATCCCACCACGCCTGAATACCATCAACTTCAACACGCTTGGCAACTTCTTCGATCAACTCAACGGTACGAGGATGTGGTTCTTGTGTCTCTTTATGAACAAACAGAGACATTGGTACACCCCATGTACGCTGACGGGAGATACACCAGTCAGGACGGTTTTCGACCATCGACTCAATACGCGCTTGTCCCCAGCCTGGGATCCACTGTACGTCTTTGATCTCTTTCATTGACTGGGTACGCAGACCGTTCTTATCCATGCTGATAAACCACTGTGGCGTCGCACGGAAGATGATCGGTTTTTTATGGCGCCAGCAGCAAGGATAGCTGTGCTGAATTTTGGCCAGATTGAGCAGAACGCCTTTTTCTTTCAGCAGCTCAACGATGATATCGTTCGCTTTGAAAACAAACTGACCATCCAGTGAAGGATAGGTACCAGAGATATAGCAACCGTTCGGGCCAACAGGGTTCGCAATCTCAAGGCCGTATTTCAGGCTGATGGAGTAGTCATCAGGGCCGTGACCACCCGCAGTATGCACCGCACCGGTACCCGCTTCGAGCGTTACGTGATCACCAAGAATGGCTGGAACATCGAAGCCCATAAATGGATGGTTAAAGCGCATCAATTCCAGATCGGCGCCAGTGCAATCACTCATGACTTCCCATGACGTAATATTTGCACGCTGCATGACCTGCTCGACTAATTCAGCCGCCAGAATCAGGCATTCATTATTGACTTTGACTAACTGGTAGGTAATTTCCGCACCCAATGCAATTGCACGGTTAGCAGGCAATGTCCATGGAGTGGTTGTCCAGATAACCAGAGAGACCGGCAGCCCCTGCGGTTGTACATCAAATTTAGCGTAAACGGCATCTGCATCAATGGCCGTAAAGCGCACGTCAATGGAAGGGGAGGTTCTGTCGTAGTATTCCACTTCTGCTTCAGCAAGGGAGGAACCACAATCCGTACACCAGTGAACCGGTTTCACCCCTTTTAGCAAATGCCCATTTTTGATAATGCGGCCTAATGCACGGATGATGTCGGCTTCAGTTTTGAAGTCCATCGTCAAATAAGGTTTATCCCAGTCACCCAGTACACCCAGACGTTTGAAGCCCGCTTTCTGTGTTTCGACCTGAGTCATCGCATATTTTCGGCACTCAGCACGGAACTCAGCAGCGGAAAATTTTTCCCCGGGCTTACCGATAATTTGCTCAACCTTGAGCTCAATTGGCAAACCATGGCAATCCCAACCAGGAATATAAGGCGAATCGTAGCCTGATAATCCTTTGGACTTAATAACAATATCTTTGAGAATTTTATTAACTGAGTGACCAATATGAATATCGCCATTTGCGTAAGGAGGGCCATCATGCAAAATAAACGATTTCTTGCCAGATTTTGCTTTTCTAATTGCTTGGTACAAACCTTCTTTGTACCAACGTCTTAACATATCTGGTTCGCGCTTGGCTAAATCCCCGCGCATCGGGAACCCTGTTTCCGGTAAGTTCAGGGTGTCTTTATAGTCACTCATTATAGATTCTCAGTTCCAATTTTCCGCTAGATACATGACTCGGATCGCTGCAAGAGATAATTCCTCGCAGCAACCACATCATTTGCGATTTGCTGTTTTAGCGCATCAAGCGAAGCAAATCGCTGCTCATCACGCAATTTTTTGCGTAATACCACATCGATATGATGCCCATACAGATCCATTTGGGTATCAATCAAATGCACTTCCAGTTGCTGGCCCTGACCCGCAACTGTGGGGCGGTTGCCTATATTGGCAACGCCCGGTAAGGGTTTATGGCCCAATCCATGGACTTCAACAGCATAAACGCCCTTAACAGGGGTGACCAAACGTTTCAATGGGATGTTGGCCGTGGGAAACCCGATGGTACGTCCCAATTGGTTACCATGAACGACTCTGCCACTTATGCTGTATGGATGACCCAGTAAGGTTTCCGCCAAGGCCAGATCATCGTTTTGCAATGCCTGGCGAATGGCTGTACTGCTGATCCGAAGACCGCTGTCACAAAAACTGTCGGTGCTGGCAACATCAAAATTGTATTCTTTACCTGCTTGCTGCAAATAGTGGAAATCTCCGAGGCGATTTTTGCCAAAACGGAAATCATCTCCTATTGCCAGAAACTTAACACCCAGTTTTTCAACGAGCAACTGTGAAACAAAAGCTTCAGGTGAGTTGGCTGCAAAGTGCCTGTCAAATTTCACACACAACAGATAATCAACGCCATTCCGGGCTAGATATTTTACTTTATCTCTCAGCCGTGTCAGGCGGGCTGGTGCTTTATCTGCAACAAAAACTTCCAGAGGCTGCGGTTCGAAAATCATGACCATCGTCGGTAACCCGAGGCGCAGCCCTTCTTGCTTCAAGTGCTTTAATAAAGCCTGATGCCCGCGATGGACACCATCAAAATTACCAATCGTCAGCACGCAACCATGGTGACGCGCCCGGATATTGTGTATACCGCGAATTAGCTCCATAGCTGGCTCAATACCGTGGAAATTGCCGGATTATACCTTGTACAAAGCACAAGGTTAACCCACGATCACAAAGGGTTTTAATTAATAACCTGATTCATACAATAAAAATAGGCTAGATGCCCGAAAAATATTTAATTTATCGCATTTCTCTGTGATTCATTCAGTTTTTTATTGCGAAAGACTGTATTCCCTTTCAGTAAGCTGATAAAATCCTGCCCCATCACAACGTAACCAGCGTCGTTGTACAGCGACGCTTATTTGCACAAATCCATTGACAAAAGAAGGCTGAACAGGCATATTCCTCGGCCTTTGAATTGTCCTCGATAGAATATATTTGGGAGTTGGACCTTGGCTAATATCAAATCAGCTAAGAAACGCGCCGTACAGTCTGAGAAACGCCGTCAGCACAATGCAAGCCGTCGTTCTATGGTGCGTACTTTTATCAAGAAAGTATACGCGGCTATCGCTGCTGGCGATAAAGAAGCTGCACAGAAAGCATTTAATGACATGCAACCAATTGTTGATCGTCACGCCTGTAAGGGTCTGATCCACAAGAACAAAGCAGCACGTCATAAATCTGCTCTGTCAGCGCAAATCAAAGCAATGTAATTATTGTTTTGGTTATGCTGAAAAAACCGGCTTAAAGCCGGTTTTTTTTCAGGTTGTTGTCGATGTGGTTGTTTTTTTATCCAGTATTCCGTCAAGGCCTGTTCTCATCAACATTCTGGCTCGGATGTAAGACCCTTTCCACACGACTCCTTTCTATACTACTTAGCGCGTTGGCGCGATTTTCAACAGAGGTTACCAGCGGTCTGATATCAGTGATAAAAATGACTAATACTTTCTTTCTCCCGACCCGTTATGATGACATCCATTAACCGTTCATAATATTTGATTAAGCTATCAATAGTTTCTTCAGAGTACAGTTCTGTATTATATTCAAGCCCACATATGATATTTTTTGGCTTGTTGAGAAGATACATCCCAAGTGATTCGAAAGGAGTCGGATCAATCATTATTGGCTCTATGCCGAGGTTCTCTAATAATTCCTTTTCGTCATTAACTACATCCAGATAGTTATCCATATAGTTAAAGACAATGTTAAACATAGCATCCCTTGCTTTTTCACCGACAGAATCAATAACCATCGACATATGAACATCTAAGTTTTCCAGCGCATTGTAGGTAGCCTGGCTAATTTGTTGAATGATATCATGTAAGCTCATTTCCTTATTAAGGCTGGATTTGACGAGCACGGCATTCAAAAACAATCCTATTACTTGCTGGCTTTCTATACTATCGCGTTCAAATTGTGGTGAAGAAGTCATTATCTGTGACACACCTGTATGCATAAAAATACAAGTATGGAACAGGGCCATAAATAGCATATATGGCGTAATTTTATTAACTTCACAATATGGTGAAACCACTTTATTTAATGAATTGGGTATATTGATATATCGAACATTAAAGTGACCTTTTGACGCTGCATGTGTACTGAAATCAGCCAGAAAATCAGACTTCATATTGAAACCAGCAAACTGGTTTTGCCAAAACTTAAGCTGTTTTTGACATTTTTCTGCTTTATGACGTTCTTGCGAAGCATAAATGTACTCAGAATATTGCATGGCAACGGGTGGAAGTATGGGGGTTTCTCCTTGTGAATAGAACGCATACAATTGTAAAAACTCTTTCATAAAGATATTGATTGACCAACCATCAAAAATCATATGGTGAATATCAAACAATAATGCAGCATTTGTTTCCGAAATAGGAAAAAAGAATGCTCTGATTAATGGGTCATGATAAATATCAAAAGGTATTTTCTGTTCCTCTTTCCAAAATGCTTTAATTTCATTGAATAATTGTTCTTTTCCTATTCCTTTTGGCTGTAATGCAATAAGCTGAAAATCAATTGTCATATCATTGTCAGGTTGTACGAATATCTGCTCATTTTCTTGATAGAATTTTAAGCGCAAACTTTCATGCCGTCCTAAAAGAGTATTCAAACTTTTTTTCAAAGCATTGCTGTCAACTTTTCCATTTATCATTAAAGCAATTGGTACATGAAAGCATCGTTCTATTATCCCTTTTTGCGTCAACGGCAAAAATGCTTTTTGACAATTATAGAGCGGTATTTTCCCATCAAAAGCAGTGTGTAATGAGTTTAGTGTCGATATTTCAGATTCTTTAGTGCTCTTAATGATATCTGCAATTTGAGTGATGGTCGGGTTGGTGAATAATTGATGCATACTGAAATTACAGTTCAAACTATTTTTAATGGTTGCCGTAACCTTAGCAGCTAAGAGTGAATGCCCTCCCAGTGCGAAGAAATTATCATGAATACCCACTCGATTAATTTTCAATTGTTCTTGCCATAATTGACAAAGTTTTTCTTCAATTTCATCTCTTGGTGCAACGTAATTTTTCTGGTGTAAGTCACTTTCTTCCGGAACAGGCAGCGCTTTTTTATCCACTTTATCATTCAATGTGAGCGGCATTCGCTCCAGCGGAATATAAAGGCTAGGCAGCATATATAGTGGCAATTGCTTTCTCAGCGCGGATTCAAGGAGTTCTGAAAGTTCACTGCCAATAGTCGAGATTTGCGGGTAATTGGCTAGGTAGGTTTGGTTATAGTCATGACGGGCCTGCACGGGTGGCAATTCACCCCGGCTGAAAATCACATCCAGCAAATCAGGCTGCTGTTGTGACCAAGTCACGCCGCACTGGTAGCCACATTGTTCAGCGTATTGAAGCAGTGATTCAAATGATTGAACCTGTTCCATCGCTTCTGAAGAGAAACTGCCAGCATACTCTGATGGGGATATGACCTGGTTTGCCGGCCAGTGGCGTAACCCCTCCGCCAATGCAAGATCATCCTTGACTCTGCTGTTTGGAATGCCTGAAACACCAAACGTGTCATCTGCTCCTGTCTGTAATAGATCTTGCAGACTATCAAAGGTGTCAAAATCATACCAATTTAATGGCAAATCCCGACAAAACTCTGCCTTTTTGTCTCGTTTATGCAGAATGACATCGTAACGATAACGCAGCATTTCATTATCACCGATACCGCGTTTGATCAGGATATCAACCTGACTAATTTCCGCATAACGGGATGGCAATTGAGCAAAATAGGTCGGGCTGAGCAAAAACTCCGGCTCTTGTTGCAGACGGCGTTGAATACGATTTGCCAATATCCCGGCTTCAATACGTTGCCCGTTCAACCGGCTTTGTTCGATGGCTGTCACATGCGCCGTTAACAAATCTAAGTTGCGGATATCGCCCAGTAAGATTTTTCCTCCTGCTTCGACGGCGGGGATGAGCTGTGCAATCACTTTGTCCATATATTGAAGATTAGGGAAGTATTGGACGACAGAGTTGATCACAACGGAATCGAATTCACCGTCTGTCAATCCGCTTAAGTTAAGCGCATCTCCTCTTCTTAACTGGACATGTGACCAACCGCGCTGTTGTAGGATCTGCTGATGCCGGTTTAGTACTTCAGCCGAGATATCGGTTGCCAGCACATATTCACATTGCCCGGCATAGTGATACAGCAATAATCCCGTACCACAGCCAATCTCCAATAAACGGCGGGGATGCAGCGCGTCAATTCGGTGCATAATACCGGCCCGCCACTCTTCCATCTGGTCAAGGGCGATCGGCTGTTCGGTATAACTGCTCACCCAGCCACCGAAATCACTGTCTGCTTCGCGGTTATTGATCACAACATCAGGTTCATCATGTTCGGCTGTTTCCTGACGGTATTGCTTATCAAAGATTTCTGTCCAGTTATCCAGATAATCCGCATTATATACCGCCGCTTTTTCAGCCAACCAAGCTGCGGTTGGCGTGACATAGGCAATGAGTCTTTTATCCTCATTGTCTTGACTATAGGCGATCACGGCGGCACTGCTTAAGGCATCATGTCTGCTCAAGGCAGTTTCTATTTCACCTAACTCGATACGGTGACTGCGAATTTTGATTTGAGAATCTATACGACCAATAAACTCCAATTGACCATCCAGTGTCCAACGGACTAAATCGCCTGTCCGATAAAGTCTGTCTTCTGGATCACCGAATGGATCGCGGATAAATTGCTTTTCGGTGATTTCTGGTGAATTCCTGTAACCACGTGCCAACTGAACGCCACCGATATGCAGCTCTCCGATAGCACCAATCGGGACTAGGTCTCCTTTTGGATCAAGAATACGTATTACGACGTTAGGCAATGGTTTACCAATCGTAATCCGGTCATCAGTTAATAAACTGGCTGTGACAATGGAGGTGCATTCTGTAGGGCCGTACACGTTAAACAATTTTCTGCCTTGTTGCCAATGAACCGCTATTGTCGGGGGTACAGCCTCGCCTGCCAGCAGTAAGGCTGAGACTGAACGCCACTGTTCGAAGTTCAAATGAGGCAGTAGTGCTGGTGGCAATACCGCATGGGTAATCTGATATTTTTCGACAAAATCATCCAGTAGTTCAGGGATCCGCCGCTGGGTTTCGGAAATCAAATACAATGTTGCGCCATAGGCCAATGACATCGACATCTCTAAGATCATGGCATCAAAGCTCCAGGAGGCAAACTGCAATATCCGGCTGTTTTCGTCAGCACCAAATATAGCCGCTTGTGAGAGTGCCAGATTGACCCAACCTTTATGCTCCAACATTACACCTTTTGGTTTGCCTGTAGAGCCAGAGGTATAAATCACATAGGCCAGATGATTTTCCATCAAGGGAATCGGACGTTCAGTGATATTCTCTGTGGGCAGATTTTGTAGGTATGACTGTAATTCCTCTGTATCCAGACAAAACACCTTTTGCTGGCCGATAGGCAACTTTTCCACCTGATGGGTTTCGGTCAGGATAAATTGCGCTCCGCTGTGCTCTAACATATATTGCAAACGTTCTTCCGGGTAATCGGGATCGAGTGGCACATACGCCCCGCCCGCTTTCAAAATACCCAACAATGCCACAACCGCTCGTAATGATCTCGGAATGCAGAGTGCAACTGGTGTGTCGAGTTTAATCTTCTGCTCAATCAGATAGTGTGCCAGTTGGTTTGCTTGCTCATTTAATGTCCGGTAAGTTAAGGCATTATCATTAAAATTCAGTGCCGTTTTTTCAGGATGCCGAACGACCTGCTCTTCAAATAACTCATGAAAACAACGCCCTCGTTGGCTATCATCCTGCGGCCCATTCCACTCATGAATTAAAGTGTGCATTTCAG
Organism: Xenorhabdus sp. PB62.4; assembly: GCF_014467285.1. Classification (NCBI taxonomy): domain Bacteria; kingdom Pseudomonadati; phylum Pseudomonadota; class Gammaproteobacteria; order Enterobacterales; family Morganellaceae; genus Xenorhabdus; species Xenorhabdus sp. PB62.4. The sequence continues at coordinate 209,468 of NZ_NKHR01000001.1, forward strand.
AAGCAGACAAGAGCGGGATATCATGGACAGAGGGTTCTACAGTGCCAGCAGGACGTTTCAGTATATTGACAATGTTGGCAAGCAGTGTTTCATAATTGGTGAGTAACCGGGCAATCGTCTCGTATTTAAATAAGTGGGTGTCCGCGATCCATACAATGGATAACCCACCTTCATGTTCATCTTCATAAACATGGACTTCCAAATCAAACCGGGGGGCCAGAAGCGCACCCTCTTTAGTGGTAATAACGGAGGTAATAAAGTTAGAGTGTTCCAACTCTGTATTTTGTTGGTTATTTTGCCCGGCAAAGACTATCTGGAAGATAGGGTTATGATTTAACGCCCGCTCCGGACTGATTTTTTCTACCAATGCCTCAAAGGGCAGATCCTGATGGGTATAGGCATCCAGAATGGTGCGACTGTTCTGTTTTAACAGTTCACTAAAAGTCGGTTGGTCGGATAAATCTGTTCTGATAACCAGCATATTGACAAAGAGTCCAATGAGCGGCTCAACGTCACGGTGCATTCTTCCTGCCAGTACGGTGCCAACCAAAATATCTTTTTCATTACTGTAACGGCTGAGCAATACCGAAAACGCCGTTTCCAGAAACATAAACAAAGTTACTCCATGTTTGGCACATAATGCTCTGATTTCTTGTGTCAGACGCTTTGAAATACGCTGTAAATGGGCATACCCTTCAATATTCTGTTTTTCCGGGCGTGGGTTATCTAATGGAAAACGGTGAACCGGAGAAATACCGGCTAATTGGTTCTGCCAGTAATTGAGTTGTTTTTCCAGAATATCCCCTTGCAGCCACTCCTGTTGCCACCGGGCGTAATCACTATATTGGATTTTTAATGGTGGCAGCGGATTTTCCTCATTCTGACAATAAGCCCGGTATAGCGTAAGAAGCTCTCTGAAAAATATCTCCACTGACCAGCCGTCACAGGCAATGTGGTGAATGGTATAGAGTATGACATAATCCTCTTCGGCCATTTTTATCAATCGGATACGCAACATCAGATCTGTTCTGAGGTTAAAAACTTGTTGTATTTCTTCTTTGCCAAGTTGTTTTACTTGATATTCTTTCTCGTTCTCTGAGAGTACAGACAGATCATATTGTGTAATCGGCAAGTCGTAGGAAGTAGTGATAACCTGCCGTGGTTCGTTATCAATCATTTTAAAATGAGTGCGTAAAGATTCATGGCGTTCAAGCAGGGTTTTTACTGCCGCCTCAAACGCCTTGATATTCAAAACCTCCTGTATCCTGAAAGCCCCCGAAGTATTGTACTGCGGGCTGCCGTCAGCCAGTTGGTCAATCAGCCATAAACGTTGTTGGGCGTAGGAGAGTGGATAGTGTTCTGCATGACTATAACGCGGAATATCCGGCAACTGTTGTGTACTGGTTTCTTCTGCATCAAGCTGATTCAGAAAATCGATCAGCTCTTGTTTATGGTGTTTCCATTCACTGAGCAGCTCAGGGGGAATACTGTCGCGTTGAGTTCTGTATCTCAATTTATTACCAGAAACAAATAGAGTAATTCCTTGATTTAAAGCTTCATTAATAATTTGTGCTGCATTTCTCATATATCACCTTCCAATAGTTCCAGCATTGTGTTTTGCTCAGTCGGGAAATTTTTTCTTTTTTCTTTGATGAGATGAACTGTGATGACTTGTGACAACTGCTCAAGCGTCGGGTGTTCAAAAATGCTTATTAACGGTACTTCGATCTTCAACTCATTGCGTATTGAACTGATAAGGCGTGTGGCTTGTAATGAATGCCCGCCCAGCGTAAAGAAGTTGTCATCAATACCAACTTGACTGACATTCAATAATTTTTGCCATAACTGACTGATTTTTTGCTCTACTTCATCTCTCGGCGCAACATATGTTTTGCGATGAAAATCCTCTTCATTGGGGGTGAGAAGCGCTTTTTTATCCACTTTGTTGTTAGGTGTGAGTGGCATTCGTTCCAGCAGGAGATAGAGGTTGGGAACCATATATTCCGGCAATTGCGTTTTCAGGAAAGATTTGAGTAATTCTGAAAGTTCGCCGCCGACGGCAGAGATTTGCGGATAGTTAGTCAGTTGAGATTGATTATAGCTATGACGGGCCTGCACAGGCGGCATTTCATCACGGCTAAAAATCACATCCAGCATGTCCGATTGTTTTTGTGACCATGTTACGCCACACTGATAACCGCATTGCTGCGCATATTGAAGCAGAGATTCGAATTCCTGAACCTGTTTTGCTGCCTGTGGGGAAAAGCTGCCAGCATACTCTGTCGGCGATATCATCTGATTTGTCGGCCAATGGTGTAGCCCCTCCGCCAAAGTCAGATCATCTTTCACGCGGGCATTGGGTATACCAGAAACACCAAAAGTGTCGTTCACACCCGAATGCAACAAATTACGCAGGTTTTCAAAGGAAGAAAAATCGCACCAAATTAAGGGCAAATTGCTGCTAGATTGCGTATTTTCACTCCGTTTATATAAGATGACATCATAACGGTAACGCAGCATTTCGTTATCGCCCACACCACGTTTCACCAGAATATCGACTCTGTCTATCTCTGGGTAATGTTCAGGCAATTGGGCAAAATAGGCCGGGCTGAGTAAAAGCTCTGATTCTTGTTGCAAACGGCGCTGAATGCGGTTTGCCAATGCCCCCACCTGAATACCCTGCCCATCCAACTGGCTTTGTTCTATGGCGGTTGCATGGGCGGTTAACAGATCTAAGTTGCGGATATCTCCCAACAGGATTTTTCCACCTTCAGAGATAGCCGACATTAACTGTTCAAGCACTTTTTCCAGATATTGACGATTGGGGAAACAGTGAGCAACGGCGTTAATGATGACAGTATCGAACTTATCGGTGTCCAAAGCGCCTAAGTTAAGCGCATCCCCCTTTCTTAACCGGACATGCTGCCAGCCGCGTTGTTGCAGGATTTTCTGATGCCGGTCCAAAATTTCAGCCGAAATATCGCTGGCCAGTACATATTCACACTGTTCAGCATAGCGATACAGATGTAAACCTGTACCACAACCAATTTCCAATAACCGGCGCGGCTGTAGTGCGTTAATTCGGTGCATGGTGCCAGCCAGCCACTCTTCCATCTGCTCACGGGCAATCGGTTGTTTGGTATAGCTGCTCACCCAGCCAGTGAAATCACTGTCGTATGGTGCTGAGTCGTCAGCGAGGCTTTGGCGGTATTGTTCATCAAAGATTTCTGTCCAGCTTTCAATGTTGGCTGTATTAAATTCTGCCGCCCTTTCCCCCATCCACTGTTCATTCGGACAAACGTAAGCAATCAGTCTCTTATCTTCATTGTCTTCACCGTATGCGATCACAGCAGCACTACTTAAAGCATCATGCCGGTTCAGGGTATCTTCAATTTCACCCAATTCAACGCGATAACCACGAATTTTGACCAATGAATCGGTACGACCGATGTACTCCAATTGACCATCTGATGTCCAGCGGGCTAAATCCCCCGTCCGGTAGAGCCTGTTTTTGGCATTGTCATCCGCATAGGGATCGCGAATAAACTGCTTTTCTGTGATTTCCTGTGCATTCCGGTAACCTCGTGACAACTGACTTCCCCCGATATGCAGTTCCCCAATGACTCCTATAGGAACCAGTTTTCGTTCCGGATCAAAAATACGGGCCACGATGTTAGGTAAGGGTTTGCCAATCGTAACCCGGTCATCAGTTAATAATCCTGCGGTTACCATGGAAGAGGTCTCTGTAGCGCCATACGCGTTAAAGAGTTTTCTGCCCGGTTTCCAGCGAGTTGCTATTTGTGGTGGTAGCGCCTCTCCCGCCAACAATAAGGCTGAGACAGAACGCCATTTATCGAAGTTCAGATGAGGTAATAGTGCTTGCGGCAACATGGTATGAGTGATTTGGTATTGTTCAACCACATCATCCAGCAGTTCAGGAGTATGTTGCTGTTTTTCTGAAATCAAACACAGCGTTGCGCCACAAGGAAAAGACATCGCCATTTCTATGGTCATGGCAACAAAGCTCAAGGAGGCAAACTGTAATACCCGGCTGTTTGTATCAAGCCCAAATAGTGCCGCCTGCGATAATGCCAAATTAACCCAGCCTTGATGTTTCACCATCACGCCTTTCGGTTTGCCCGTCGAACCGGAGGTATAAATCACATAGGCCAGATGCTCTTCTGTCAGAGGCATCGGGCGGTCAGTGATATTCTTTGTTGGCCGTGTTTGCAGGTGTGACCGTAGGTCCTGCGTATCCAGATAAATCACTTTTTGCTGACTGACAGGCAATTTTTCGACCAGATGGGTTTCAGTCAAGATCAGCTCAACTTCGCTGTGCTCCAGCATATATTGAAGACGAGCCTGCGGGTAAGTGGGATCTAATGGTACATACGCCCCGCCTGCTTTAAGAATACCTAACAGCGCTACTATCGCTTGTAATGATCTCGGTATAAAAAGTGCAACCAGCGTATCAGGTTCAACCCCCTGTTCAATCAGATAGTGTGCTAGCTGGTTGCTTTGTTCATTGAGTTCCTGATAACTCAGCGAATCATCCCCAAAAATCAGTGCTGTTTTCTCAGGTGTCCGCACGGCCTGCTCTTCAAACAATTCGTGGAAACAACGCGCTGGTTGATAATCTTTCTGAGGGCCATTCCACTCATACAATAACGTATGCTTTTCAGCATCAGATAAAAGTGGGATGTGATGAACAGAAGGCTCCGACACTCCACTAATATGTTGTGTTAACGCATCAACGGTATTGGCAAGCAGGGTTTCGTAATTGGCAATTAATCTCTCAATCGTAACGCCTTCAAAGAGGTCAGTGTCATAATTCCATAAAAGAGATAATTCACCTGTATCTTCTTCATAAACCCGAATGTCTAAATCCAGCCGATTTTTTAAAGACAGATATTCTTTGCGATCAATGTGATTATCTTGCTTCAAAGCCGTGTTTTGTTGGCGGCTCTTTTCCAGAGTAGAAGTTTCCAGAGTAAAAGCGATTTGAAAGATAGGATTATAATTTAAATTTCGATTCGGATTTATTTCTTCCAGCAACATCTCAAAAGGAAGATCCTGATGTGCATAGGCATTCAAAATAGTATGGTTATTTTGCTTTAACAATTCACTGAAAGTGGGGTGACCGGATAAATCTGTTCTGATAACCAGTAAGTTTGCGAAAGAACCAATTAAGGACTCAATATCATAATGCTTTCTTTCTGTAATTAGTGTTCCAATCAGAATATCTTTTTCATTATTGTAACGGCTTAGCAGCACAGCAAAAGCGGTTTCCAGAAACGTAAATAATGTCACTTCATGTCTGGTACACAACACGCTTATTTCTTGTATGAGGTTCTTTGGGATGCGTTGCTGACGTGTACACTTTTCGAAGCTTTGTTTTTCTGGGCGTGGGTTATCCAAAGGAAAATGGTGTAATAGAGAAATGCCTGATAATTGTTTCTGCCAATAATCCCGCCTCTTTTCCAAAATTATATATTGTGTTTCTTCTTTTTGATGAGATTGACTGAGGAAGTCGATTAATTTTTTTTTGTTATTTATCCATTCCCTGAATAATTCTGATGGAATGCTGTCACGGCTGGTTTCGTATTTTAATCGTCCATTGTCAATAAATAATTTAATGCCTTGATTACCCGCTTCTTTGAACATTTGTGCTGCATTTTTCATATATCACCTTTAAACGATTTTTATTATACCTTATTAGAGATGTTTTATTGTTAAGTATCATATACCCCAGAGCTTTCAAGTTGCATCGCAGAGAATAGCCGACATATTTTTTAATGTATCAGCATCGATATAAAAATCATTCACTCCTCGGTCATTAATCACTCTTAATCTTTTATCCAAATTGACCAAGCATAATTGAATCTTCAACAATTAGTCCATTTGTACTAGCCGATATATTTTTTAATTTATGCTCCTGATTTATTATAAACACTAAGGCTAACGCATGAGCTTTTTTTCTTTTTCTTTATGTGTGAATTAAATAATAAGGGTTTATTATATTAAACACACCAAAGAAGCGCATTTATCTTTGATGGATGAGGCAGAATCATGTGGTTTATTTAATGAATGCTCATGCGTTAGTCCCATTATAAATACATCGGATAGAGGATAAGGAATAATAACGAATAATAATAAAGAGAACCTATATCATTATTCGAATAACAACAAATATTATTGATTAAACATTGTGTAATCGAAATTCCGTCCCAATTCAGCAATAAAAATAAAGAGTGAGGCACAGAATATCGGAACTAAAAATAAAAACATAATTCAAAATATATTTTATTAGGAGTAAAATAAAAATAAAAAAAGATACTGGCAACCCGTTGAAAATAATGTTTTTGTTTTTTTCATTAACCCCTTCTATGAAGGGGGTTTTTTACTTCTATTTTTTACTTACAAAAGTTGTTCAGGATGACTTTTAGAAGGGGAATGGAGAAGAGGCGCATTAAACAGCGCGGAAAAATCTTTGTTACATACGCGCTGAACGGCGGGATGCTGGATCATCCGCTCTGCAAAGATAACGTAATACTCTTCCTGCACTGAATCTAATCTGCCTACCTCAATAATATCGCTGTCAGCGAAAGTATCATTGGCATAGAAAGAGGGGGCGATGAAAATGGCGTTATGGTACATGCCAAATGCTTTCATCAATGCTGCATCGTCGAATTCTCCCAATACTTCAACTTGCAGGTTTTTATTGCGTATCCATGTCAGCAGTTTCCTGCCCAGCATTGAACGGCGTCCGGGGATCAACAGACGGCGCTCTTCCAGACATTCAGGAAATGGTTTTTCTGGGATTGGCGCGCGGCAGTAAAAACTAATGCTACATTCTCCCAACTTGACAGAAAACAACCCTTCCTGCTGGGTGGAGTCAACCGGGCAATCTGATAAGATCATATCCAACTTATGCTGGCTGAGTTGCTCAAGCAACATTTCATGGGTTGATTCAAAACAACGTAAGTGGATTTTCTCATGCTCTACCACTGTGGTTTCCAACACTTTGCTGACTAAGCGCTTAGACAGAGCATCAGCGACACCGACATCAAACAGTAGGTTTGATTCCCTGCTGTAGGTGACGATATCCAGCATTTCCTGACTGAGTGTAAACATTTTATCCGCGTAGCGGAAAATCAACTGCCCTAGTTCAGAGGGCACCAGGCCCCTTCCTTGACGTTTAAATAACTTCCCCTCCAAGCGCTCTTCCAACGCCTTGATTTGCCCGGTAATGGTCTGTGGTGTTAGGTACAGCGCTTCTGCTGCACCTACAACAGAGCCTTCCTTACAAACATGCCAAAAATAGTAAAGGTGGTTAAAGTTTAAATGTGAAACCCGCATATATTTATCCTTGTATTGCCTCACATCTGTACAACAGCCGTGACCAACATTTTAAGCCGCCAGATTATGGCGTTCCCCTATTTTTTTGATATGAAATATTTGCGACACAACATGTTCAACTGCTATACCGCGAATATTAAGAGGATGAATTACTTCGGAAATTACTTCTGGTTTTGTGTTTAAATTAGTCTATTCATTTGCTTTTGGCTACGTTTTTTTCTTCGGTAATAGTATGTTTAATAATCCATAACCGACGATGGCGGCGGTTGTAGAGCCAATCAAAATACCCAGACGAGAGTAGGTACTGAAAGCGTCATTTAGACCTTCGAATGCCAGGCCGGAAATAAAGATAGACATGGTAAATCCGATTCCGCATAAGACAGAAACCGCGAAAATTTGTTTCATACCAATTTTTTCCGGTAACTTAGCCATTCCCAGTTTTACTGAAATCCAGCTAAACAGGAAAATTCCCAATGGCTTGCCGATGAACAGGCCGAGCGCAACGCCCGCAGGCAGCATGCTTATCAGGCCATCCAAAGTGACACCCTGCAATGAAACACCCGCATTGGCAAAAGCAAACAGTGGCAGAATTAAATAAGCGACCCACGGATGTAGTTCATGCTCGAGCGTTTCGGAAGGTGAATCACCTTTTTTATCACGCAGAGGGATCAGGAACCCAACGATGACCCCGGCCAGCGTGGCATGAATACCGGATTTTAAGATACAAATCCATAAAACAACACCGACAGCCAGATAAGCGGATGTTTTGGCTACTCCTTTCCGGTTCATCCAAGCCAGAAGTGCAATCATAGCAGCAGCCAGACCTAATGCGCCTAAAGAAACAGTTTTGGTATAGAACAGAGCGATGATAATGATGACACCTAAATCATCAATAATTGCTAACGCAAGCAAAAATACTTTTAACGCGGTAGGAACACGTCTTCCCAATAACGCCATAATGCCAAGCGCAAAGGCGATATCTGTTGCAGCGGGAATCGCCCAACCTTGCCGCGCGATGTCATCACTACCATTAAACAGTAAATAGACCAAAGCGGGAGCCAGCATACCTCCAAGGGCAGCAATGGCCGGAAAAATTGCCTTATCACGACCCGCAAGTGAGCCTTCCATGAGTTCACGTTTTACTTCCAGCCCGACAATGAGGAAAAACACTGCCATTAATCCATCATTTATCCATAGTAATAATGGCTTATTGATTTCCAACGCCGCGAACTGCACTGCGACAGGAAGGTTGAGAAATTGATGATAAATACCCTGCAATGGCGTATTCGCCATAGCCAGCGCAATGATGGCCGCTATGATGAGGATAATTCCTCCTGCTGCCTCTAATTTCAAGAATTGGCGAATGATTGCAGTCATGAATAGATAACCTATAGAGATGGATCAAAACGCTAATGTTATGTCAGTCATGATATCGGAAAAAGTAGATTATTTGTGCCAAATAAATCGATAAAGACGAATCATAACTTTGTGAAAGTAACATACTTTTCAATATTGATAAATTGCATTAGATAATAGATGATGTTTTTATCACCTGTTATGTTAATAATTAAACAAAATACTTCATGACGACTGTACTTTTCTTGTTTGTCCTTTGCGCAGCTTTATTGCATGCTAGTTGGAATGCTTTAGTGAAGATTAGCGCTGATCGATTTTTGGGTATTTCAATTATCGTCTTTTTTGCCGGGTTGATTTCAACATCAGGATTATTTTGGGTAGGGTTGCCGGCATTCTCATCTCTACCGTGGTTGATATTATCCGCCATTCTGCATACCGGTTATTGTCTGTTTTTAAGCCGTTCTTATGCCTCAGGCGATCTAAGCCAGGTATATCCGATTGCCAGAGGGTGTGCACCGCTCATGGCTGCCTTATTGAGTTGGTTAATTCTGCGGGAAGCGTTACCTCCCATCACCATGTTAGGGGTAGGGTTAATCATTGTAGGGATCATTTTGATTGCGTTTCCACAAGGGAAAAAATCTTTTCACTTGGATCGCAAGACATTGGTTGCAGCAATTATTACATCAGCATTTACTGCTGGTTATACCCTGTCTGATGGTGTCGGCTCCCGTACCAGCGATAATGCCTTAACCTATATTTTGTGGCTATTTACTATTAATGGTTGGGTAATGGGTGTGATTATGTATTTCAAGTATTGGAATACGGCTGGAAAAAGTATTCGTCAATACTGGAAGCAGGGTTTGATGGGAGGGCTGATGCAATTATTGAGTTATGGCATTGTTATTTGGGCAATGAGCCATGCTCCTATTGTGCAGGTGGCTGCATTGCGTGAAACCAGTGTGCTGTTTGCCATGTTATTGTCAGTTTTTATCTTGCGGGAACCGTTTAGCAAAATGCGATTATTGGCCTGTGTTGTGATTATTATTGGAATTATTAGTACTAAGTTAATAAGATAAATTATCTGCATTACTGTTATAATCAATAACCCGATAACCCGATTTTCCACCTGTTCTTATGAAATCGAAGATAACACTTTCTGAGCCTGAACGAATTACATTGCAACAACT